>CP060500.1 GCA_024760525.1 Nitrospira sp. | reverse complement strand
CGCCGGGTGCCTCGTCGCGCGAGGCGACGAGGGCTTCTCCCAGCTCCATGCGCAGCTGCGGCCTGCCCGGCCGCCACAAGGTTCTTCGCCGCATTGAGATCCCGGTCATGAGCTGTCCCACAGGTGGGACAGGTCCAGGCCCGGACCGCCAAGGGTAATGTATCCAGCACATGCCGGCACGCCGAGCAGGTCTTGCTTGAGGGAAAGAAGCGATCGATTGTGACGACCGTTTTCCCGTAGCGGGCCGCCTTGTCTTCGAGCAATCGGATGGCGGAGCCGATCGCGGCATCACTCAACACGCGGGCGATGGCGTGGTTTTGGACCATCCCCCTGAGATTGAGGTCTTCGACGTAGAGCGTATCGAAGCGTTTGACGAGCAGGGTCGTCAGTTTCTGGAGCGTATCCTGTCTGGCGTTCCGAATCCGCTCATGGGCCACCGCCAGCCGGTGGCGTGCACGGGCTCGTCGTCGGCTACCCTTCTGGGCGCGACTGAGCCGTTGCTGGAGAACCCGGAGCGTGCGCTGTTGTCGTTCGGCATGGCGTGGGTTGTCAATCGTTTCCCCAGTGCTGAGTGTGGCCAAGTGCGTGACACCGAAATCAATGCCCACCGCCTGGCCGGACTTGGGCCACGAGACAGGGGCCACGTCGACCACCAGCGAGACAAAGTATTTGCCAGTGGTCGTCTTGATCACTCTGACCGAGGAGGGCATGGGGATGACGTTGCGCGACCATTTCACCGTGAGCACCCCGAGCTTTGCCAACGACAGGATTTTGCTGGTCGGATCAAACGAGAAGCCACGAGCGGTGTAGTTGGCTGACTGCCGGCGGCTCTTTTTCTTGAACTGTGGATAGGCGGCGCGTTTGTCGAAGAAATTCACGAAGGCTGTTTGCAGATCCCGGAGCGCCTGTTGGAGTGGGACACAACTGACCTCTTGCAGCCACACGGTGTCGGGCTGCCGTTTGAGGTGCGTCAGCCGCCGGTCGGTCTCTGCGTAGCCAAGCGTCTGTTGATGAACACGAAAGGCCTCGGAACGGAGGTGCAGGGCCCAATTGTAGACATAGCGCACACAGCCGAACGTCCGGGCCAAGTGTTGGGCTTGAGTGGGTGTGGGATAGGCTCTAAAGGTCCAGCGGTGTTTTATCATAATCATCTATTACGGCCAGGGTGTGGCCTCGGGAGACCGGCTCTCCTCCCCGCCCTGAAGGAGGGGGCCTCCGCGTCGGACCGCAGCGGTGAGTTGCACGTGGTCGAAGAGGGTCTCATCAAGGGATTGGAGAAAGCGGGATACGCGGGTAGTCGATTGGAGACCGGGGGCGCTTACGCTCAGGGTTGGATACAAGAGCCAGAGTCGGTAGCGTGGCCGGGTAATGGCGACATAGAGCAATCGACGTTCTTCTTCGATGGCAGCGGGGTCTTTGAAGCTGCGGTTGTGTGGCAGTTGTCCGTCTGCCACGTTGATGATCAACACCGCGTCCCATTCGAGGCCTTTGGCGGAATGAATGGTGGAGAGGACCAAGGTGTCGCTGGGATGTTGGACCGCGTCGGATCGGGTGGAATGGCCGGAGTTGTGAATGGCTTCGAGGACGTCGTTCAGGTTCGGGAGATCTTGATACCCGCGGACCAAGAAGGCGAGCTCGGCCTGTCGTTCGCGCATGTCGTCAGGGTAGTGGCGTTTGAGGGGTATCGCATAATGATCGAGCACGGCTTGGAGCCGAAGAGAGAGGGGAATCGCCTCGTCATTCAGTTGGGTAAGGACGTGTGTCAATTGGTGTAGGTCGTGTTGGGCAGCACTCGTATCGCGTCGAAGGACGTCTAATGGGCGCGGGGCCTGTTTGATGGTGGTGATGAGTTGCTCGGCTGTGGCCGGGCCAATACGGTCGATTAACAGTAAGAGCCGCTGCCAGGAGGTTCGATCGGTGGGCCGGCACGCAACCGTGAGATAGGCGATGAAGTCTTTGACGTGTGCGGTCTCCGTGAGTACGAGCCCCCCATATTTCATAAAGGGGAGACGGTGGCGGGAGAGGGCCGTTTCGAGATCGTAGGAATGGGCCGATGACCGAAAGAGAATGGCGATCCGGTGTAATCCGAGTCCGTGCTGCTGCATGACTCGGATTTGTTGAATGACATACGCGCTTTGTGTGGATTCATCGGGGCATTGAATGAGTTGGGGCCTGTGCTGTGATTCGCGTTGGGCGAGTAATGTTTTGGGATGCAGATGAGGCGCACCTTCGATCACTTTGTTGGCGAGATGCACGATGGGGGTGGAGCTGCGGTAGTTCCGGATGAGCGTGTGGACGGTGACGGTGGGGAAGTGGAACGCAAATTCTTGCATGTTGCGGACGTCTGCGGACCTAAACGCATAGATGGACTGTGCGTCATCGCCCACGACGAGAATGTTCTGGTGTGCGGCGCCCAAGTGGCGGACAAGTTCAGCTTGGAGACGTGTCGTGTCTTGGTATTCGTCGACCAGAATGGCGCGGTAGCGATGCGCCAGGCCGGCGGCATTGTGGGGGTGTTCCGTGAGTATCCGATGAACGAGGAGGAGGAGATCGTCGTAATCGAATCGCTGTTGGGCCCATTTGGTATCGCGAAAGAGGCGATGCAGGGTTTCGATCGGTGTGGTGTAGGCGCCGTAGTGGGGAAAATGTTGTTCGATCGTCTTCTCGATAGGGGTCATGCTGTTGGCGGCGTGCCCATAGATCGATTGGAGAGTGCGTTTGGAGGGGAATCCTTTGATGCCGGTGAGCCGTTGTTTGCTGGCTAACAGATGGAGCAGGCTGGCACTCTCAGCGTCATCGAGGATGGTGAAGCGTGGGTTCACGCCGATCGCGGAACCGTGCTTTTTCAGCCAGGTCGCGGCCTGACTGTGGAATGTCCCGCCATGGACTTTGAAGCGAGGGAGGGGTGTAATCTCTTGGACACGGCTGAGCATTTGCTGTGCCGCTTTCCGTGTAAACGTAATGAGGAGGATCTGATGTGGGTGGATGCCGGATGCGATGAGCCAAGCGGTGCGACGGACCAGGACTTTGGTTTTTCCGCTCCCGGCTCCGGCGATGACCAAGAGGGGGCCGAGCGGGGCACGGACAACGGCCAGTTGTTCAGGGTTGAGGGCAAGCGGGTCTGCAATGGTCGTCAGGACGTCCGGGGGAAGTTGTGGAAGAACACGCGGTTGTGGCTGGCGAGGCGCAGGAGTCTGGCCAAACATACCCAGTTGTTGCATACGCAGTGTGTACTTTCTCTGATGTAAATACGTTCCGGCGGGAAGTGGAGTCTTGACATCCTCCCCGGCCTGAAGGCCGGAGATTCCTACGGCGCTCAGGCGGCGCATTGAGCCGCCCCTGAGTCGCTTCGGTGGGGTCCTGCTGCTGGCGGCCTGACTGCACCGCTCACTTCACAGGCGATCCGGGCTGCGGTTTCCCGCCCGGCGGAAGCGTCCGCCGTGTCCTGCCCTTCGTCTCGCAATAGTCGCATCCTGCGAGAGATGATGTTGATCGCGCCGACCAGATCGGCGTGTTCCTTGAAACCGCATTCCACGCACGCGAACCGGGCTTGGCTTTGCCGGTTGTCCGCCGAGACATGCCCACAAGCGGGACAGGTCAGACTGGTGTGCTGTGGCGGCACGGCGATGAGGTGGCCGCCGTTCCATGCCAACTTGTACTCCAGTTGGCGGCGAAACTCGCCCCAGCCTTGATCGAGGATGGACTTGTTCAGGCCGGACTTGGCCCGAACGTTTCTGCCCGGTCGCTCGGTTGTGCCTGCCGCCGACTTGGACATGTTCTTCACCCGCAAATCCTCGATACACACCATCGCGTGGTTGTTGCTGATCGCGGTCGAGGTCTTGTGCAGATAGTCGCGCCGGGCGTTGCCGATCCGGGTATGGATGCGCTGGATTCTGGCTTTGGCCTTCTTCCAGTTGTTGCTGAACTTGGACTTGCGGCTCATCGCCTGCTGTGCTTTGCGCAACGCAGTCTCATGCCGCTTGAAGCTGTTCTTCGGCGTGTAGAACGTCCCATCCGAGAGCGTGGCGAACCGAGCGATGCCCAGATCGATGCCGACCGCGCCGCCGTTGGGGACGGGCGGTTCGACCTCGCGCTCGGTCTGGATACTCACATACCACTTGCCGCCCGACAGGCTGACGGTGACATTGCGCAGTTCACCCAATACATTCCGACTGTTGCGGTATCTCAGCCAGCCGAGCTTGGGCAGGCAGATGCGGCTGTTGGCTTGATCGAGCCGGATTTGCTTGGGGTCGGGATAGCGGAAGCTGTCGGACTGGCCCTTCTTCTTGAAGCGCGGGAAGTCGGCCTGCTTGGCGAAAAAGTTGGAATAGGCGCGCTCCAGGTCTTTGAGCGCCTGTTGCTGCGTGTGTACCGGTCCCTCGGACAGCCACGGTGCGCTGCGCCCCGAAGGCAATGCAGCGCCGTTGCGCCATGCCGTGAGTTCCTTGCACAGCCCGGCGTAGCCGAGCTTCTTCTCGCCACGCTCGTAACGCGCCTTCTGCAAGTTCAGCGCCTCGTTGAACACGACCCGGCACGAGCCGGCGAAGCGGCGCATGAGCCGCTGCTGTGCGCCGGTCGGACGGAGCTCAAATGTATAGGCTTGCAATTGCTGCATAATGTGCGGCTCTCCCATATCTATTACGAGACGAACTCGAACGGAGCGACATGGAGTCCTATGGACTCCGCGCTCTCCTCCCCGCCCTGAACGGCGGGGCTTGCCGCGTACCGGGTCAGTCCGATCATGGGCTGGGAGTGTCTATTTGTTCGGGGTTGTATCGTGTGGGCTTATTCCTTTGGCAATCGAGAGTAAGGGTCTTGGGTTGGCCTCATTCGGACTCTGTCCGAAGGCCGTATCAATGAGATGGCAGTGATGGGGCCGTTTGCTGTGCGGATGGGCATTGGGTTGGTAGTACCGGCAATGCGTACAAATTGGTTCATGGTTGAGCATCTGAGTGTGGATGCGCTCTTGGAGCAGAGAGGTGGTCAACTGATACAAATCTGTGTGGGTTGGTCCCTTGAGTTTGCGCAGTCCGATCAGCAAGTGGTGTGAGGTCCCTTTATTCTCGGCTGCCTTTGCCATCCCACTATTGGTGAGCAGGAGGTGTTTGGAAGTGGTAACCAGGAATCCCTGCTCTTTCAGCTGGATCAAGATGTGATTGAGAGGATCCTGATGGAGGCCTAGGTTTGTGGCGAGGTGCGCCACCGTTCGTTTCTTGATTGGCAGTTCCTTGATGGCGAGCAGGGTTTCAATCGCCAGAATGTCTTCGATCGGAGTCTGAGGAGCGGCTTCGGCGGCATAGAGTATGCCGAGCTTATGAAGGATCGTCGTAAGGTCTTGGATGACCGTCTGGTGCGAGCGGGTTGGGCTGACATGGGATACGGTAAAGTCCTCTGATAAGAATGAGGCACGCATCTACATCCCTCCCTAGTAGTGAGGGATCACATTGTAGCGAGAGTTCCGAAGAAAGCACCTGGCACTAGTGACAGTGGATCACTGTATTATTGACATCCTCCCCGGTCTGAAGGCCGAGGATTCCTGCTCAGACGGGTGATCTGTCAGGGTGGTTCGCACTTCGCCGCCGGGTGCCTCGTCGCGCGAGGCGACGAGGGCTTCTCCCAGCTCCATGCGCAGGTGCGGCCTGCCCGGCCGCCACAAGGTTCAGTGCCGCATTACGATCTCGGTCATGAGCCGCCCCACAGGTGGGACAGATCCAGGCCCGGACCGTCAAGGGCAATTTATCCAACACATGCCGGCACGCCGAGCATCGTTTGCTCGATGGGAAAAACCGATCGATTCTGATCACGGTCTTTCCGTACCGGGCCGCCTTGTCTTCGAGCAATCGGATGGCGGCACCGATCGCGGCATCACTCAACACGCGGGCGATGGCGTGGTTTTGGACCATCCCCCTGAGATTGAGGTCTTCGACGTAGAGCGTATCGAAGCGTTTGACGAGCAGGGTCGTCAGTTTCTGGAGCGTATCCTGTCTGGCGTTCCGAATCCGCTCATGGGCCACCGCCAGCCGGTGGCGTGCACGGGCTCGTCGTCGGCTACCCTTCTGGGCGCGACTGAGCCGTTGCTGGAGAACCCGGAGCGTGCGCTGTTGTCGTTCGGCATGGCGTGGGTTGTCAATCGTTTCCCCAGTGCTGAGTGTGGCCAAGTGCGTGACACCGAAATCAATGCCCACCGCCTGGCCGGACTTGGGCCACGAGACAGGGGCCACGTCGACCACCAGCGAGACAAAGTATTTGCCGGTGGTCGTCTTGATGATCCGCACTGATGAGGGGATATGGATGATGTCCCGGGTCCATCTCACCTTGAGCACGCCGAGCTTCGCGAGCGAGAGGGTCTTCGTCGAGGGTTTGAATGAAAAGCCGCGTTGAGTGTAGTTGGCCGACTGGCGGCGGCTCTTTTTCTTGAACTGCGGATAGGCGGCGCGTTTCTCAAAGAAGTTGGTGTAGGCGGTTTGCAGATCGCGGAGCGCCTGTTGGAGTGGGACACAACTGACCTCTTGCAGCCACACGGTGTCGGGCTGCCGTTTGAGGTGGGTCAGCCGCCGGTCGGTCTCTGCGTAGCCAAGCGTCTGTTGATGAACACGAAAGGCCTCGGAACGGAGGTGCAGGGCCCAGTTGTAGACATAGCGCACACAGCCGAACGTCCGGGCCAAGTGTTGGGCTTGAGTGGGTGTGGGATAGGCTCTAAAGGTCCAGCGGTGTTTTATCATAATCATCTATTACGGCCAGGGTGTGGCCTCGGGAGACCGGCTCTCCTCCCCGCCCTGAAGGAGGGGGCCTCTGCGCCGGGCTGCAGGGGTGATCAGGAACTTCTCGGTCTTGGGCGGCTTGGTTGTCTGCGTGGCTCCATTGTAAGAAGTAGAGGCAAACGATCACTGCCGATGTTGCTACGAAGAGCAGTGGAATGTCTTGAGACATCTCCTCAAAGGATGTGGAGAAATCAGGTAGTGAAGCATAGAGCATGAATCCTGAGACCAGGCTGGCAGCAATAGGTATGTGGTATGGATTAGGATCGGTGATACTGAGGCGGATCGGTTTCCGGTCATCGTTGAGCGATGTCGGCACTTCCCTGGGATTTTGCATTACGCCTCTTGCGCTTTGGTGCCAGATTGTTTTGATCCGCGTGGCTTGAGATGTCGGTTGAAGGGTATCAGTTCGCCGGCCGCGGAATGCAAGGTGTTGTCGAGATCGGCGAGTAGGGTACTGGCTTGTTCGATTTGGTCCTGGATGAGTTTCTCGTCCTCAGGCGCAAGCGGTTTGGCAGCGACGATTTGTGCTTTGATGGCCTCAATCATTCGGCTGATGGCCTCGAAGTTACTGATGATGATGTGGGGGTTTGCCAACCGTTGATTGGCATGTTGGACTTTCCGTTCTGCCTCGCGCGCATAGATCTGCGCGGCCTTCTTTTCCGCTTCTGCCGATCTAAGCTGTTCCTCCAGTACCTTGGCGTTTCGACAGGCTGTTTGGTGCTCGGTACGGAGCGTTGTCATCTGATCGGTCAGTTTTCTGACTTGGTTCTCCAGGGCAACTTTATGCTGGCCAGCCTTCTTATCCGCTAATTCATCGATGTCGTGCCCCATCTGGTCGAGCTGTGCTTGGAGGGTCGCTTTGTCTTGTGTCACTGCATTGAGATCGGCTTCGAGTTGTTCTTTTGTGCGCTCACTAGAGGCTACTTGATTCGAAAGATCCTGAATGCGTTGATGGAGTGTGGTGGTCTCGCCCGATGACGGCAGAGGTGTACCGAATGCCGCTTGGATTTTGGCGTAGACTTCTTCTTGCTTTTGGGTTGAGGAATTTAACAAGGCCAACACATTGGCTGGGCCGAGGATCCGTGATAAGTCACCGTTTTGGTAGAGCGCCCGTAACGGATCGATAAGTTTCTTGGCGGCGTCAGTGAAAGCCATGCGGCCTTTCGCCAAAAGCGCGGTCCGCTCTTCGTCTGTCAGTTGTCGCCTGGTGGCATTGGCGGTGAGCGCTTCGATCCGCTGTTGTTCGGTAAAGATTTGTGTGCAGGGCACATCCATAAAGCCGAGTGCGATGGCATTCTTCCATCGATTGTACCCGTCAATCACGTCATAGGAGGCTTTGGCTTGAACGAATTCGACGATCAAGGGCTGTAAGATACAGCCAACGGCCGCAATGCTCGCACGGAGATCCCGGGCTTCGGCGGGGTTTAGTGGTCGACTGTAGTGCTCATATTTCGTATTCGCTGAGAGCCGACTAAGCGGAAGGCGGATGACAACGGGTTCTGTGTTCTGCATTGGACAGATCCTTTCCTTCTAGACCATCACAGAAATGAGTCAGGCGATCGAGTTCTTTTTGAGCCTGGGAGAGATAGGTTCTCAGTGTGTGTAGACAGAGGTTCATTGGGCTTGGTGACGCATAGTTCAGACAGTATTTCTGTGCGGTCGGTCGAACGGTTTCATTCAGATATCGCAGAGGGATGATCGTGGTCGCCCCTTCCGAGTCCCGATTCGTTGACATCGTTAGAAACCAGATAGATGGTGCCGGGGCGAGCATGTTTTTGATGGTGGAGGGAAGGAATTCTTTTGTGACCTTGCGCCATCGGTAGATGGTGGATTTACTAAAGAGGTGGCCCTGTTCGTCGAGGAGTGCTTTGAATTGGCCAATGGTCAGAAAGGCTTCTCCATGTGCGATGGTCTCTTGTGGTTGTCCTAAATCGATTGTGACCATGGGACGTGAGTGAACTAATGAGGCCATGTGCTCTGCCCTTATGCGATGGAGACGGATTCTTGGACGTAGACCATGGGAGCTGGTGTGTCGGGAGCATCGTCATACTCGAGTGGTTCCGGTGTGACGGCCGGATTCCGTCTGCGGGTCTTGAGCCCATATTTCTGGAAATGTTGTTGAAACAGTCGATAGCGTTTCATGGTCATTGTGGTCAGAAAGACTTCGCGGCGTGAATAGACGTCGACGACGTGTGAGGTTTCGCCCTGGGAGTCAGCCGATTCGTGAGCCGGGGTATAGCCTGAAGGCGGCAGAAGGGCTGCTTCAGGGGTCAGTGTGTGCCGGGTTGCCTGTGAGGGAGGCGGATCGTAGATCGAGTATTCGCGGATGGCATACCCGTAGCCTGCAATCAGGTCCTGGACGCGCAAGAAGTTATTCCGTGGAACCGTGACGATAAGCGTTCCCGTTGGATCAAAAATATCGACGACCGTCTCTTCTCCTGTATGAATGGGATGCCACTCATTTGATGGCTGGAGTTGTGGTTCGTCGCATTCTCCGTTTGGCGCGTCATAGTAGACTAGTAGTGAGCGGATTCGTGTCGTGCAGTTTCGCGCTCTCGCGGCCGCTCGTCCTGACTTCTTATATTTACTCCAAGGAATGGTGACTCGTATGGCGTTATCTTGGCCGATGATGTCGACCACTTTATCGTCACCGTTGAAGCGGCCTTGAAAATGGCGGCTGATATGCCACGTTAAGTACGTTTTGAATTGCATCTTGATGGCACGTGCGTGAGCCCAACTGTTACAGGCGAGCCGGACACCGAAGAAAGCTTCTTGTTCAAGATCCTCGACGTCGTACATGCGGTCGAGATGGCGAAAGCGTTTGGCGACGTTCAAAATCACTGCGCGGTAGTCGACCATGATGCGGTAGAGGAATTCGTCGGACCCGAAGAGTAAGGAGTGGTCACATCCGCGTGGTGAGTTCATAGATCCTCCGCAAGGACACCCCTGACTTCAGTCAGGGGACGAATTGCGGGCTTGCGAAGCAAGCCCGTCACGTTGTTGTGAAAGTGATAGCCATAACCATCGCCGCGCTGGATGACGCGGCAATATTTCCAAGAAACCCCCTGAATGACAGTATCAGTCGTCTGAATATTGAAAGCGCCGGAAGCACGTACGGCAACACGTCCGACATAGCAGCCCATTTTCTTTCCAGCGGCCACGTTCGCTTTAACCAGATCCCCGGTTTGAAAGCCGTAAACAGCTTTCGTGCGCATCAAATAGCTGCGAGGAAACCCGTGCTTGGTCAAGCGAGTGCGCTGATAACTGCCGCGTCCTGCACACTGGACTGAAAGCGTCGGCATGGCCTTGCATTCGACGCCATCCACATCGCCGACGCACAACGCATCCAGCGCGTGGGTCTTGGGAATATTGAAGCGACGGCGATTGTACTTAGTGCGTCCACCGCTGCTGCAAGCGACTGGCAAACCCGTGTCCGTGAGCGCAGAAAACAGCGCCCAGCGCGCAGCATTGACGGCAGCGGCGTCTTTCAATGGCGCCTTGGCGTGGGCGAGGATGCGCGCCAGGCGCGCAGGGTCTTTCACAAACTGCTGAATGGGGAGGGCTCCTTTCTTATGATTGCAGCACCGGCAAGCCAAGGTCAGGTTTGAAACACGGTCGGTTCCGCCCTGGCTTTTCGCAATGATATGCTCGATTTCCAAGGGAACCTCTTTCGCGTCGCAATAGGCGCATTGACGGCTCCATGCTTCAAGGAGATATTCCCGCACTTCGTAACCCGCCAGTTCGCCTTGCTGATATTCGATGCCGGCAATGTCGGGATTCTGCATGGCGTGGGTGTCGAAGCGCACCAGCTCTTGCTGTATTCCGGTTGCCGGCGCCCAGCGACGCAGGCGTTTCACCAAAGACACGGTGGCGTCAACACGGTGTTGCAGCGAAGGCGGCAACCATCCTTCCGGCTTGGTTCGGTTGTCAAAGCGCGCTTGGCGATGCCGCAGGTGTTGGCTTCTGCGCCGGCGCCTGAAGGCGCGACGCGCCGTAAGCGACTTGCTGATCTGCTTGCCGCGATGCACCAATTCCATCAGTGAAATGGCGCAGGCGATGTTGCGAATCTCGCTGTTGTCTTCGTCCGTTTCTTCCTTGATGCGAACAACTGCAACGCCTGTTGTTTTGCTGCCGGGATCAAGCTTGATTGCCACCGGCTGCAATGCACTTTCCGACTGGAGGCGATCCACCAATCGAATGACAAAGGGAACCACACGATGTACGCGCGCGCGGCCGCGCGATAAGAGCAGCCTCGCGCGTTTCTCGCTACAGGGCATCAGCGGCTTGCCTTGCTTGTCCAGCACGAAAACAGCCATCTTCTTTCTCCAAATTTGCCCTTACGGGCCTTGTGACGCGCCCCTTACGGGGCGTCTCCCCTCGGGAATGTGTACGCCCGGCTCCCTGTGCGGGTCGATCCGAACCTTCGCGGCTTTACCTTTCCGCAGCATGATCCAGACCTTGTAGAGCGGCGAACTGAGGAAGCATTCGCCGGTACGTCTTAACGACCTGTAGTACACGTAGCGGGTTGGTTACCGCTTTCCCTGGTCAATCTGGCTTTCCGGGATTGTTCCCTTCAAGCCCCCGACTTTAGTCGGGGGTAGTTGACGCGCGTGTCTCCTTTCCGTCATGAACAGCATCTGCAGTCAGTGCCGATTGGCGAAGCGGTGAAATTGTAGTGAAGGGATAGGAGTATTTCAAGAAGGTAATCAAATGTGCACAGGATACGGTGACACAGTGGGAGTGAATGGGTGTGGAGCGGCTCATCTCTTGTGTTTATGGGCGTAATAATCGTTGCAGCGTGATTACATCCATGTCATAGTGCGAGCAGCACTCTACTATTACGCTTCGGCGGTTATTCATGAACAATTCGGCAGGACCCGAGCGCGCACTGACCCCAGAAGCTCGGTTCGCGATGGTCATCACGGGTATTATCCGTGCTGCCGGATATCGTTCTCAGCGCGAGTTTGCCAAGGAATTGAAGGTGTCGCAGGGCTCTATTTGTAACTATTGCCGTCCAAATAGCGGTAAAAAGCCGGGGCAGGAGATGATTCGACGTATTGCCCAGTTCTGTGGACAGACGGCGGCGAAACGGACTGAATATGAACAAGCCATGTTACGGGCTCGAGCGCACTATGTCTTCCCGCGAATGACCGTGGAGGAGTTCTCGATTCCCACTATTCCTCTCGGGATGCCGGCGGTATTCCGACAGCGGATTGAACAGGACATGGTCAAGCATTTCCGGCGGCGCCTGCGAGACAGGTTGATGGCCGCGAAGGTGCCCTGGCGGCTGCTGAATCGGGTGCTTCAGGGGGAAGCGATCCTCACGGTGGAGCAAGTGCGTCGAGTGGCTCAGGTATTGGGGGCCAGTGAGGAGATCTATTTAGCGCTTGCCAATGAGCCTACACAGGACTTCCATCGAATGATATCTGGTCAGCATGACTTACTGGCGGCATTGTTGAGTATGCCGCCAGCGTCACGTAAAGATTTGGAACTCGTGTTTCGTTCCTCTCGTAACGGGTCACGCCTTCAGCGGAAGGTCAAAAGCCGAGTGGTATCAATTACACCGCGACCGGTAGTGGGACCTCGCGGTGTTCGCGGCGGTCGAAGGCACTGAAATTCCCTGCATCCAGTTGATTGATCAATTCTGACGCCTGCTTTTTCGTGTAGGTCTCGATCAGTGCGTCTACGACCTGATCGGGAATCTGCACGGGTCTGGTCTTCGATAAGATCCGGTTCCGCTGGGCGGGGGTCACCCGATCGCTTCGCATTGGGGCGGCGGGAGTTGGCGGGGGTTGATGGGAGGCCTGTGGATTCTGGGTCGGTCGACTTGTGGTCGCTGGGGGCTGGGGGCTGGGGTCTGATGGTTGCGAGACAGGTGGTACGCCTAGCGGGGCGTCGGCTGTCGCTGCGGGCTGTGCGGGTGTGGGAGTCTGCGGTTGGGCCGACTGATCAGCGGGAGCTGCTGCGGCCACGGCGCTGGGATCTTGTCCATCAATGGTGATGATGGAGCCCTGGTCTTGTTCGGGATTGGTTTGTTCCGGGACTTGGACGGTCCACTTACGCGTTTGGGCGAGAGTTTTCTCCTTCTGGGCTCGGAGCTCCTTGATTTCGTCGTCGGTGGCATCCAAGACCAGTTCTAATGGGTAGGATTTGCGATGGTACCCTTTGGGGTAGATGTCACGGGGGACACGGCGCAGTTTCATGGGGACCATGGCGAAGTATCCGAGGAGGCCATTGTCTGGGTCGTCTTCCGGGGCCAACATATGGAGGAAGGAGTTGATGTTGATGATGGACATGAGACTACTCGTGTCGATCTGGTAGACCCCGGTTTGTCGGACTCTCGGCAGCATGACGAGGAGATGCCCTCGTTGTTTACATCCTTCACCCAAGAGATTGCACGGACACTCCGTGGGCTGCATCGTCAGTTTTTGAGAATCCCAGCGCATGGCCTGACGGCCGTCCCCGGAACAGAGCAATCGGCGACTACTGCCGTAGTATTCGTAGGCTTGGGGGAATACCACACTCCGATCGTTGACTGGGAAGAGGATATCCAGTTCGGTTGGGGTAGTTCCGTAGACGGCAGCGACTTCTTGGGGGACATGAAAGAACGCGTCTTCTTCGGGACGGGATTTGTCCGAATCGGTGTTGAAGTTGACGTGGCCTAATCGGATGCGGCCGAGCCGAGGGATCCGGCGTTCGTCACTCAGTCCGACGATGCTGACAAAGCGGCGTTTTGGTGTCTGGGGTACTGGTTGCATAATCGGGCTCCTTCTTTGACATCCTCGCCGTCCTAAAGGGCGGCGATTCCTACGACGTGGGAGGTCGTGTGCTCTCCCAATCCGTTTCGGTGAGTTCCTGTTGCTGGCGGCCGTGGTGCACCGCTCACTTCACAGGCGAATCGGGCGTGTCCCGCCCTTAGAATATTGATGGCCCCAACAAGATCCGCATGGTCCTCAAAGCCACACATGACGCACGCGAACCGCGCTTGGGTCTGGCGGTTGTCCGCTGACACATGACTGCACGAGGGACAGGTTTGACTCGTGTGCTGCGGCGGCACAGGAACAAGCCATCCTCCTTTCCATGTTAGTTTGTACTCCAGCTGTCTTCTGAACTCGCCCCAGCCTTGATCAAGGATCGAGCGATTCAAGCCTGCCTTAGCTCGCACGTTTCGCCCGGGTTGCTCGACAGTCCCTCGTGCCGATCGACTCATGGTGCTGACCTGCAAGTCCTCCATGGATACCATCGCGTGGTTGTGGCTGATGGTAGAAGAGGCTTTGTGCAGGTAGTCGCGACGGGCGTTCCCGATGCGGGCATGGATGCGCTGGATGCGGGCTTTCGCCTTCTTCCAGTTCTGGCTGAATTTCACTTTCCGATTCATGGCCTGCTGCGCCTTGCGCAGCCGCGTTTCATGGTTCTTAAAACTGTGGAGCGGGACATAGACCGTGCCGTCGGAGAGCGTGGCGAACCGGACGATCCCCAGATCGATCCCCACGGCG
Source organism: Nitrospira sp. (assembly GCA_024760525.1). Classification (NCBI taxonomy): domain Bacteria; kingdom Pseudomonadati; phylum Nitrospirota; class Nitrospiria; order Nitrospirales; family Nitrospiraceae; genus Nitrospira; species Nitrospira sp. The sequence continues at coordinate 258,401 of CP060500.1, read as the reverse complement.
GTGGTCGCCTGCGGCATGGGGCGAGGGACCTCTCGCTCCGTCTGGATCGAGATGAACCATGTGTCGCAGGACTGGCTCACCGTGACATTCTTCACCGTCCCCAACACTTCGCGACTGTTGCGGTAGCGGAGCCACCCGAGCTTGGGGAGGTAGACACGGCTATTGGCTTCATCGAGTCGGACCCCTTGCGGATAGCGGAAGTGATCGGCTCGGTCCTTCTTCTTGAAGCGCGGGAAGGCAGCGCGCTGGGCAAAGAAGTTGGCGTAGGCCCGCTCCAAATCCTTGAGTGCCTGTTGCAGGGCCTGGCTCGGTGTCTCAGCCAGCCACAACCTGTCAGACTGTGACTTCCACTGCGTCAGGACCTTACACAGCCCGGCATATCGAAGCGTCTTCTCACCTCGTTCGTAGCGTTGCTGCTGCAACTCGAGTCCTTTATTAAAGACAAATCGACAGGACCCGGCAACGCGGCGCATGAGGCGCTGCTGTTCCCCAGTCGGGCGCAGCTCAAACTTGTAGGCTTGCAGTCGATGCATAGCGTGCGCGGATCCCTTCTCTATTACGGAGGACTTCACGTGTGTCATCCTCGCTATGAATGGCGGGGCTTTGCGCGTAACGTAGGTAATGAGAGATGAGGATGCGGTCGTTGGATACTTGCTACGCTGCGGTTTGGTGCGTGCCGCTTGGGATTGTCGTTAGCGTGGAAGTTGGACGCGGGCGAGCCCGTTTGCTTTTGGCCTGGGGTTTTGGGCGGCGGACCGTGAGGCGATTGACGGTGATGGTTTTGATAAAGGCCTTCTTGATGCTTGTCGGTAAGCGTTTCTCGTCTAGCCGGTTCTGAGAACTTTGTGTCAGTTGGATTTCAAGGTCGGGACTTGTGAGTGTGGTGGCTTGGAGGACGGTGAGTTCCTTGATGAGGGTAGTTTTTAATTCCTCCTGCCGATCGGATTTGGGTTTGAGTTGTTTGAGTTCGGCTTCGAGGTCGAAGAGCTCTTTTGCGAGTGGGAGGAGATGGTCTGGAAGCATGAGTGCTTGGGTGAGCGGTGGTTGTTCATATCCTTCCCAGCAGAGATCTTGGTATGGGCAGTAGAGACAGCGCGTGTCGTCGGCATCATCGAGTCTAGGAGGGAGCGTCTGGTCGGCAATATGTTGGTCGGCCAGGCGAAACTTCTCAATGGCTTGGTGATAGAGGCCAGTGTATGTCTTGTTGACGGCCCGTCGTTCGAGTCCGGGCGCGTAGATCATATTCCCCACGAACAGACGATCCTGGTCGTAGTCGTATTCGAGTTCAAATTCCAGATAGGCGCTGGTGTCTTTGTTTTTGATGAGCAGGCCACCGGTGTTGACGATAAGGTCTTCTTCTCGGAGCCCGCGGAAATAACACACGTTCTGAGTGAAATAGTCCAACGGCTCTTTCTCCCCTTCCCAGAAGCGTTTGAAGATATGGGAGACAACGCCTTTGTGTTCACCGAGATGGTTATCCCCAAAGAGATCTCGACCTAAATAGTCGAGGTGACCATGCAATGTGCTCGCAGGAATAATGCGAGGGATGTCACCGGACGGGGTGCAGACAGAGCAGGTGTAGCCTGGGAGGTGTGCACGCCATGGCAGTGCATTGACGAGATCGATGGGGTGTTGCTCGCTATGAATGTGTAACAGGGTGTGGCGGAGAACATCGATGGAGACGCGTTCGTGCGCGTCGCCGTCTTTGAGGACCATGGCTAAGCGAGAGCCGACCGGGGCACCTTCGACTCCACGGCCCTTGTAGACGATTTGGCGTAAACACCGTTCAGGTCCTGCCATGGATGGGCGTGGACGATAGGCACTGTCATGTAAACCCATCAGGGCGGCTCCATGGATTGCGTCGATAAACATAAGTTCCTCGTGTGGTGAAAGGTTGCCTTGTGAATAACTTGACACTGTGACATAGGGGGGTGTGTCACGGTCCGAGATCCCGACATCTAAGACTGTGACACAGGGGGGTGTGTCACAGTGTCACGGCTCATGTCCGCTTGAGCTTGACATCCCCGCCATGAATGACGGGGCTTTTCGCGCCTCAGCGTAATATTTCTATGGGGCTTGAACAGTTAAATAGGTAATTGCGCGTTGTGAGGCATTACGCCGTGAGTTCCACGGTGTCAGCCTGTGGAGAGGAAGGCTCTGGCTCGGATCGCAAGATCCGGGTGAAACCGGCCTCGGCGAAGCAGGAAGTCAGCGTCGTTCCTGTGTGAGCAGGAATGAGCAAGTCTGACGGAACGGGACATTGTGTTATGCGCTCTAGTCGACCGATTCGGCTGACACGGCATCGTGCGCTGTGTCTGCTTCGCAGCCATTCTTGTCCTGACGCCGTTGGTTTACCCTGACGTGAGTGGTTGAGATTGCGAACGCCCTCGCGTGTTGATGAGCTGTGTCCTGGCATTTGACCTCCCTCCATTTCTGATCTGCTCTGCGATCTACTCAGTCTTCTCCTTCATCTAGTCCGGTTTGAACGTAATAGGTCACAGGGACAGAGATTAACTTGTGAGGTCGTGCTATGTGGCAACTACGTGTGACGATTCTCGTATTGGGGTTGGTCAGTTGGTCGTCGGCTGGGGCAGAGGTGTCGCCTCTGAACTTGTCACCCGGATTCCCAACTCAATTGGATGATGCCTATCCAATCAATAAGGGTAACGTGGTGGTGCAGCCTGCCTTTCGATTTGACAAGGTCGAATCGCAGGAGGTGCGAGTTCGCCAAACGGTCGATGTTCGCTGGGGAGTGGTGTCGGGTCTCGAGGTGTTTGCTGGTGGCACCACCGCGTGGGGGCCATTGCATCCTGGGACCGTGGATGATCCACGAGGAGTGCGAGTGGGGTTGTTGTACCGGTTTAACAAACAACAGGAGGGGGATTTAGCCCTTCCGAGTCTCGGTATTCGAGTGACGGGTCAGGTCCCTGTGACGGGCCCATGGAGTGAGCCATCGGCGCGGACTGAATTGTTGGCCTCATGGGATTTGGGGAGCCAGTGGTGGGGACATTGGTGGGCGCACGCGAATGTGGGGTTCCAGGTGACACCGGAGGTGCGGCCTGGGTTGCAGAGCGTGGGGCAACGGTCGATCTGGTACGGTCGCGCGGGTTTGGTGCGAGCCTTTACCTCAGAATTGGGTGGCGTGGCGAGCGTCACCTATGGGCAGGATCCGACGCAAGCGGGCGCGTATGTGTGGACGCCTGAAGTGGGACTCATGTGGGCGATCCGACCGGAATGGATCTTAACTACGGGGGCTGGGCATGACTTCGGTTCATCGCCACTTAAATCCACGTTTCGGGGAAATATGGCGATCACGTGGGTGTGGTGATGCTGACGATGGCAGCCAGTATCGACGTCGTTTCAGATTCGGACTCCGATCTGGTGGAGCGAGCGGCGTCGACCTATGCAGGGATTTTACCCTACTGCGCGGAATGCCTCCCCGTTCAGGGGGAGGATGGAGAGAGCAGACGAGACAGCGGTTCGATGTCGCTGTCTCGTCTCATCCGGAGTGTATTGTGTTCGATGTACCGTGGGGCACACGGGAATTCACGCCTTTGGAGATACGAGCAGCGGTTGCGCGCTCGGCCAAGGAACCCACTGAAGCGATTCAGGCTGCTGTTGGGGCTTGAACGCCGTAGGAATCTCCGGTCTTCGTGCCGGGGAGGATGTCAAGCCACGAAGAACGTAATAGGTGTCTAGTTGTGTGAACTCGTCAGGAGGAGGCGGTATGGCAACGCTAGAGTTTAACTTCGTCCATGTGTTGATTGGGTGCGGATTGACGATTGCGCTCGTATTTGGGGTTGAGTTGTGGCGCCAGGGTGCTCGGACTGGAGCGGCAAAAGCAAAGTCTCAATAGATCCTGGTGCGCTGGTCTCTCATCGACGAATAGAAGAGGCAATATGTTAAGCGTGATTCTCACATCAATCGGGTTGATGTTTTGTCAGGAGACGACCGCGTTTGAGTCTGGGGTGGCTCGTTTTGAGGCGACTCCCCAGTGGATGGTCGGCCAACCGGACTTCTGCACTCCGCCTACTGTGCTGTCGCCGAATGGAGCGAAGGCTATTCAGGTCCCTCCACCACCACCTCCGTTGTCCAGTATGACCGTAGAACCGGGTTCAGCGGTCATTCGGGAGACCAACCTGTTGCCGAATTCGGCTAGAGGGGTCAGCCCAATGTCGTCCTGTCAGCTAACGTACCGTGTTCGTACCGTGGAGCTGTCATTTACGAAAGACGGTCGTGAGTTGACGAAGGAGCAGCAGGGGCTGTTGGCAACCTTGCTGACAGACAAACCGGCTGGGGTGTCGGTGACGCGCTTTGTGTCACAGGAAGCAGAGGGACGTAATACTCAAGAGGTTGGGCAGTCACGCACTGCCGCGGTTCGAAAATACGTTGAGCGGCTGTTGGTGACAAGACCCAGCTTTGTTGAGGAGGTTCAGACAGTGGGAACACAGGGATCAGAGGGACGATCGATCCTCTCGGTGACGGCGATTTATAGCTCCCCATGTGTGGAGCGGGTCAAGTTACCCATAGAGACACGGTCGGCGTCTCCGGTCCAGGGGACTTCTGAGGCCAGCAAAGGAGGGGCGAGGGTGACCCAGTAAAACCGACCTTTCAGACACATTCAGTTTGGCATGACGTCGAATCATCAATCGTTTCCAAACACTGTGATGGAGGTCCTTCCATGAAGAAGTCACTTTTTGCGTTCGCTTTGTTGATCCTGTCCGCTGGCGTGGCCAATGCTGGCGCGGATGCCACCTTTGCTCCGCTCGTCCTGCAGGTGACCGGCTGGTTGCAGGGGAGCCTCGGTACCCTGTTGGCCTTGTTCGCGGCCCTGATGGGCGTGGGCTCCGCGATCCGAGGTAACTGGGTCGGTCTGGGCGCGGGTGTCGGTGTGGCGATGGGCGCGTTCTATCTGCCCAACATCATTCCGACGATCACGGCCGGGACGATGTAATCGGCCGAAGGGGACGGAGTGTCAGTTCCGTCCCCTTCGTAGTTTAGAAGAAGGCACGATGAAGTCGATTGGTTATCAGATGCTCAAGTGATGGTGGCCTGATGGTGAAGATTCCGCGATACATCGATACGCAGCCGCAAATCTTATGGTGGGAGTTGGATGAGGTGATCATCCTTATTCTCGCGATCTTTGCGGGAATCCTCACTCGTCAACTTACCTATTTCTTGCTGGGTGGGTTTGTGTCGACGTACTGCATCATGAAGCTCAAGAGCGGTAAGAGCAAAGGCTATGTCTTTCACTGGTTTTATTGGCTAGGCATCCCGTCGTTCCAGTTCCGGGGGTTGCCACCAGGGGATCGCCGGGAATTTTTGGAGTAGCTGGGAGGGCGGCACTGGGAGGAGGGCGCTCTGATGAAGTGGGAACTCTTTGCTGACCAACTGGCTGATTCGAGATTGAAGACGCTGGTCTTCGCCGCACTATCCGGAGTATTGGCCCTTGCGTTAGTGGCGAACGGCCTGTTTCGAGGCTCCACGGTTGTGGTGATGGTGCCGCCGGAGGTCGACCGGGAAATGTGGGCCGCTGGCAATGTGGCGTCGCCAGAATACATGACGAAAATTTCAATGCCGCTGGTTGCTTATCTGTCGAATGTTCATCCGCACTCGGTCGAACTCAGCTTCAATACATTTTTGGGTTTTGTTGCTCCGGAAGCGGCTGGGCCTATCACTGAACGATTGAATGCGGACAAGGCGTACGTCATCGATCGGCAGTTATCGCGAGTGTTTTATCCGACGACTGTACAGGTGGTGAAAGATACGGTCACGCTCATTGGATTAGAAAAACGGTATATCGCCGGGACGTTGGTGGCGGATGGGGATAAGCGGTACTACCGCATGAAGATTCGCATACAGGATTTTAAGCCCCTTATCACGGACTTTGATGCTGGGACACCGGAAGAAGACGGGACGGTTCCTGTGGCGGCCAACCACCCCGGCTAAACGCCGGGGCTTGCGAGAGCAATCGAACAAGCCCGGGTTGACCAGGGCAACCCGCTACATTGCGAACAGGTGTAAGACCCACCCAGGGTACTGTCAGCTGATCCAGCGGGCCGATGGGTATGGGTATCAACAAATAGCACAATCGAAAGGAGAGCGGGAGCTGGCGCTATTCCTCCCCGGCCTGAAGGCCGAGGTTTCCCGCGCGAAGCGATGACGTTGCGTTTGGGATTAAGTCGGATCGGTATGCTGGCCGTGATGATGCTGGGGTTGATGGCGGGGTCAGCCTTGGCCACGCAGCTTGTCACGGTGTCAGATGACAGTCCGATCCCTATCCGTATCTCTTCTTCTCAACTGACGCTCATCAAATTACCTGGTGCGGTTGTCCAAAACGGATTGCTGACGGTTAATCCGGCCTTCGAAATTCGTGCGAATGGCCGCAATGTCGCCATTGATCCGAAAAATACCATGGCGCCTGGCGATCTGATCGTGATGACAGATAGCCAGTCGTATTTGTTCCAGATCACGCCGGCCATGATTCCTGCCGAAATGATCGTGGTCGAGGATGTCCGCCTGGGGTCTTCTGGTGGCAAAGCGGAGATTGATCCGGTTCGTCGAGCGGATTCGTATCCAGAAGCCAATGTGGAACTGATTCGGCAAGCGGCGCAGGGGACTCTGCCGCGATCATGTACGATCCGAGATTTACCCAAAGAGTCACATCCGAAGTGGTTGGAGTTGGAAGTGCTGGCGGTACGTGAATATCGGTGCGCGCAGTACACGGTGCGCATGTATGAGTTGTTCAACTCGAAGATGGAGACCCAAAGCCTCAGACAGACGGAATTTTTCACGGGGGCTGAGCTTAGTATTGCGTTGGACCGCCGTGTCATTGCGAATGGACAGAGTGCGATTGTCTATATGGTGACGTATTCAGAGCCAGTCAAGAAGGCAGTCCAGAAGGTGATATCCCCTGACCCTGAAATGGGGAAAGGTAACTAATATGAATCCAGGTCAAGGTGGACTCGGAGATAAGTTGCTTGGAAGCGGCCAGAATGAGAGGAATCCCTTCGGAGGATCTGGTGGGGGGATGGAGCGGTGGAAGCTGGCGCTACTTGTGGTGGTAATCCTCGGTTTGGGCACGATGTTTCTTCAGTCATTGCGTGCCGATCCAACGCCAGAACCGTTTGGCATCACGGGTAAACCAGCCAGTAAACCGGCGACGCTCACGAAGCTGGCAGATAAGGAAGCCTGGATGGGTGAGGCTGCCGGACGTGTGAAGAAGACTGAGCAGAAAGAGCAGATGTTAGAGCAAAAGGTGCAATCATTGCAGGATGAGTTTCGCCGCAGCATGGAGGAGCTCAATAAGCAAGTCAAAGAGGCAAAAACCACACGCGAGCCGAATTCAAGTGTAAATGGGCTTGCGCCGTCGACTCAGACACAAGTACGGGCTGCTATTCCACCACCTCCACAAAGTGCCTTACCGACTGTGGGCCGTACGGGTCAAGCGCAGCCGACACAGACGTCGCTTCCCGTTCCCAGCGGTGCTGGGATGGCGCGCCCGATGCAGGGTGGCGCTCCTATTCAATATGCGCCGCCTGCGGGTCGAATCCGTGTGCTCTCTCCGGATCCGCAGCCTCCACAGGCTGCCACCTTACCCCAGAAATACTGGATTCCGACGGGGACGATCATTCCCGTCAAATTGATTACCGGATTGGACGCGCCGGGGAAGTCTGTGGGAGTCGGAGGGGAGCCTCATCCAGTGTTGATGGTTGTGCAGGATATGTCGATGCTCCCCAACAACGTGAAGATGGATATGCGGGAGTGTTTTGTGTTGGGCGAGGGAGTGGGAGATTTGTCTGAAGAACGCGCGAAGATTCGTACGACTGCGCTGTCGTGTGTGAAAGGGGATGAAGAAAAAGCAATCGATATCCCGATTCGTGGGATGTTGACGGGTGAAGATGGCAAGGTCGGACTCCGAGGTCCGGTGGTGCAGCGCGAGGGCGCGATCTTAGCGAAGGCCCTCCTGGCGGGGTTTGTGAATGGGATCTCGCGGGTGTTCATGCCCTATCAGCAAGGGTTCTTTATCTCGAACAGTCCTGATCAGGCGTTTAACTTCCCCGATCCTCAAAAAATTGCCATGGCCGGGGCAGCGGGTGGGATGGCCGGAGCGGCCCAAACCTTGGCACGTCATTACACCCAGCTGGCGAAAGAAATTTATCCAATTATCGAAATCGACGTGGGGCGGGAAGCGAACATCATCATCACGGAAGGGCGTTCGATGGCGGAGCCGCCGTTATAAGTCTGGTCTTGGTTGTGTCGATGGAGTCATGAGCGTGTTAGCCATCGTGACCTTGTTGGGAGCGGTGATTCTATTGGGCGTCGCGGCGATGGATTGGCTTGATCGAGGTCTCGATCGAGGAAAGAGGGGGAAATGAGAACAATACGAATGGCGATCATGTTAATTGGAACGATCCTGCTGGGTGGTGGGTCTCTTGCGTCGGCTCATCCTGATCTGATCGATCCGCAAGCGAGTTCAGCTCGAGTCGCGGTTATGAAATCGTTCCCTGGTGCGGTGATTCGTGATTGGCAGCCGGCACCCATGCCGGGGCTCTACATGTTCACTCTGAATAATGATGAACGGATCTTCTTTGTCGATGAGTCCGGCCAATATCTATTAGCCCAGGCTGCGCTGTTTGACATGAAGGAGCAAAAGAACCTGACGCAGGAATTTATCATGGGCAAACGACGGGAATTGCTGGCGGCTGTGCCGCTGCAGGACGCTATTCTCTATCGTCCCTCAGAGTTGGCCCCAGGCATGCGCGAATCGGCCCCAGTGTTGGTGTTTGATGATCCTGACTGCCCGTTTTGTCGAGAGCTGCATGCGGAAGTGAAGCAGCTCGTAGAGGCCGGCGTGCCGGTGGCGGTGTTTCTGCATCCAGTGGAGCGGCTGCATAAGGGCGCGATTCAGAAGTCCATCAACATCTGGTGTTCGGATAATCGCCAGGACATGCTCGATACCGCACTGGCTGGAAAACCGGTGCCGGACGCAGGGAAGCCTTGTGACGCGCCGCTTGAGCATAACTTGCAGCTGGCACGTCAACTTGGTGGTGGACCAACACCCTACATCGTGTTCCCGGATGGGCGCACGGTTGCAGGCAAGAAGTCAGTGGCAGAATTGATGGCGATGTTAGGGATGCCACCGACGGTCGCGCAGCAATTGGGGTCGGTGAGTCGGTAGGGCGTCAACGACCCCGGCCAGAAGGCCGAGGTGTTCGGCGCAGGAGGAACTGATGACGGCATTACAGCGACGCGGGATCATGGTCATGGTCGGTGTGATCGGGCTGATTCAAACGGCTTGCGGACATTACAAGAGTGACTTCGCGTGTAAAGGCTATCCGGATTCAAGCGTGTGCTTGTCGACTCGTGAAGCCTATGAGCGACGTCATGAGCAGCTCACGAACATGAAAAAGAATGACGCAGGTGAAGAGTCCGCTGCCGGCAATGGGGGATCGTTTGCCAATCGTGTCTCAGCGGTCGCAGGGCAAGCCGAGCAGCATCTTGGCCAACCGAATATCACCGCACCTGAAGTGATGCAGGTCTGGATTGCCCCATGGCGGGATAAGAATAACTTTCTGCATGAAGCCTCGATTGTCTACGCGATTGTCCAACAGTCGGATTGGACGTATGGCCGAGCGCCGAAAGGTATGGATCGCAATGGGTCTGCCGGGAAGGTCTTTGTGCCGCGGATGGTGCCTGGGTTAGTGGAGCCGCCGTATGGACAACGGAACAATGCCCCAAGACCTGTCTTAGCCCCAGCTCCAATGCCGACCCCGGCGCCTGTGGTGACGGCCCCACCGCCATCATCTCTGCCGGCTTCGGCTCAGACGGTCGGGACGAGCCAGGATCCTTCGGCCATACTGCGTCAGTTACAGCAGCAACTCCCGTCGATGTCTGGCCCAATCCCAGCGCCGTATGGCGGACCGGTACCGACCGATCCTGAGACGGAACAAGAAAGGCTCCAAGAACGGATGGAGATACAGCGGGAGAAGATGGGGCAATAGATCATTCGGCGACCGCGAACAGAGAAACGAGGATATCGTGGCCATACCATATAATTTCATGAAAGAAGCCTTGAATCGGTTCCCCCTCAGCGACTTTTTGCTCTATGGAGCCTTTGATGATGTGCATCGGGTCTATCGGCTCACGGATGGCCGGGTTGGGGCAATCTGGGTCATGCCCCCTTTAGGACATTTGAATGATGCGGCTGTAAAAGGACTCGGTGGGTTGTATGCCCTCGATCTCCCACAAGGTTCAACGATTCAGGTGGCGATGCACGGTTCCCCAGTGATCGAGCCGATTACGGAACACTATACGGCGTTACGGAACCATGCTGGACATGGATCGACGGCCTATCGTGATGCGGAAACCATGGAGCGGTACATGTTGCGCGCGCGTGATACGCGACTCATTCGCGATACGGGGGTCCGGCCGCGTGATCTGAACGTGTATGTCAGCGTCGCGATTCCACTGGAGAATGAACTGCCGGATGGAATGAAGCTGGCCTTGATTTGGGAAAAGCTCAATGGAATCGAGAAGCTGCTGGAGACGTGCGGATTCTTTCCTCAGCGGGTCAACGCCTATCGTCTCCTCTGTTTGCTCCATCAATTATTAAATCCAGGGCATAGTTGGGGTGAGCGGCCCGCCACCTATGATCCACGTCAACTGATCAAGAAGCAGGCGGTGCGGTTGGATACGAAATGCCAACTTAGTCCCACCTCCATCTTCCTCGATAATTGGTTCGTCAAGTGTTTGACCGTTCAGCAATTCCCTGAAGCATGGAATGGTGGGCGGAATCGGGAGTTAATTGGAAGTGCGTTTCGGCTCCAAGACCAAATCACGTGTCCGTTTTGGATCTCGTTAAACGTCATTCGGTACAACACCGTGAAGGCCGGAGCAGAGATTACCCGCAACCATGTGTTGATTACCAATCAGGCCGTGGGTGGGATTGTGCGGTTGATTCCCATGATTGGAAAGAAGAAAGACAACTTCGATCTCATGACGTCGGCGATGACGGAGGGGAATCAACCGGTCGGCATGTACTATCAAGTCATTCTGTATGGGGAGGATGAAAGCCTCTTAGAGCAGCACAGCCAGAGTGTGCAGGCGTTGTACCGGACGCAGGAGTGGATGCTCCAAGAGGACACCTTCATCAGTTTCCCACAGTTTGTCTTTTCACTGCCCCTGTGTATGACCGCGGACATGCCGTTGGTGCGGAGCAAGCTCCAACGGCTACACACCGTGCCATCGAACGTGCCGGCGGAAGTGGCCCCGGTGGTTGGAGATTGGAAGGGGTTAGGCCCACCTGTAATGATCTTCACCTCACGTTGTGGGCAAGCAATCGGCTTGGATATTTTTGCGAACCCAGCTGGAAACTTTAACGTGTCAGTTGCCGCGAAGAGCGGCGCCGGGAAATCGTTCTTTGCGAATGAGCTAATTCGCTCCTATCTCGGCACACAGGGCCGGGTGTGGATGATCGATGCCGGCAAGTCGTATCAAAAACTCTGCGGACATTTGAAGGGGCAGTTTCTGCAATTTGCCACCAAACGAGAGACCTTCTGCCTCAATCCATTCACGTTGCTGCATATCCCCGGGAATGGGCGCACTGAGGAGGAAGTGAAGGACGAATTACAAGAGCGGGTGGCGATGGTGAAAGACCTGCTCGCCCAAATGGCCTCGCCCAGTCAAATGTTGCCTGATCTCCAAATGTCATGGTTGGAAGAAACCATCATGGAGGTGTTCAGGAAGGTCGGGGCCGATGGTTCTCCGACAGATGTGAGTGCGCTGCTTCGAGAAAAACCGGATCAACATGGACGGAAGAAAGACCTGGCCGACCAGCTGCTGCCGTTTTGCAAAGGCGGAAACTATGGCCGCATGTTCAATGATCGGAACAACATCAACTTTGAGAGTGACTTCATCGTCTTGGAGCTAGATGGACTCGATCAATTACCGGAGTTGCGGTCCGTCATCCTCTTGCAGTTGGTCATGAACATTCAATCGGCCATGTATCTCGGAGATCGAGGGCAGCGGAAAATCTGCGGAATCGATGAAGCGTGGGATCTGTTAGCCCAGAAAGGCGATCAGGTAAGCAACGTGTCGGCCTTTTTCAACAAAGCGGTGCGGCGCGTACGCAAATATAACGGATCCTCCGTGGTGATCACGCAGGGTGTGAATGACTTCTACGACGTGATGGGCCGCACAGGCCAAGCGATTCTCGAAAACTCCGACTTTTTATTCCTGTTAATGCAGAAGCCCGAAAGCTTGGTCAGTTTACGAAAACATGAACGCTTAGTGTTGGGTGATGCCGAGTTCGATCTCCTCAAGAGCGTCCATCGTGGGGATGGGTATTCGGAAATCTATTTCTTCTCGCCCACTGGACGTGGCATTGGCCGACTGGTAGTCCCGCGTGAAACTCAGCTGCGATACACCACGAATTCCGATGAGGTGGCGAAGATCGAGCGATTGGAACGTGAGGGGTTCACGACCGAGGAAGCCATTAACAAACTTGTCGAGCAGGAGCGGCAGGCGGCGGCGAAACGCGGTCTGCGGGATGTGGCGTAACGGAGGGAGGCATTCATGGATCGTGTCGCGCGATTGAAATCTGTCCTGATGTCTCTGACAGAGTGGACGGTTCGTGACGGTTGGCCCAAGCGCGTGGCGATCGGCCTTACGGTTATCTCATTGACTGCATTGGCCGTCAGTCCTTGGTACGGAATTTATGTGCGGGATGATGAAAGTCTCCCCGAGTACAGTTTCTTTATTGTGAAGAAAGGGGTGCTTCCTCAGCGCGGTGAGTATGCGGCGTTTGAGATGACGCAAGAATATGCCGATCGTGTGGAGCCGAAGGGCCCATTGCGGCCCTATTCACGGGTAGGCCGCATGTTTCTCAAGGCGGCGTATGGGGTGGCCGGTGACGTGGTGCGAGTGCAAGGCCGTGATGTCTACGTGAACGATTGGAAAGTCGCAACCGTGATTGAGCAAGATAAGTATAAGCAACGGATTGAGCCTGCGAGTTATCCGCCGGTGATTCCTGACGGCGCATACTATTTGGGACTGCCACATCCGAGATCGTTTGATAGTCGCGTGATTGGCTTGGTCGATGTCAAGGACATCAAGGGGGTGGTATGGCCAATTTTCTGAGACTCAGAGGGTCCGAGTGGATGGAAGACGTCGGGCTAGCCAAGGAGATTGCGGTCGCGTTGTTCCAGGCGCTGCTGTTGGTCTGCGTCCTCTGGTATGCGGGGAAGGTGATCTATCGGTCAACCCAACCGCCGATCGAGCCGGCACAGGATATTCATTGGAGTGTGGCAGAAGGGAGGGCCCATGATTGGACAGTCTAAATGGAGACTCTACTTTCTCAGCATCCTGGCAGGACTTGTCCTAGGGCCATCCTGGTGTCTCGCGGAGCCTGCGACCGTGGGTGGTTCTGGTACACCCAGTCTCTCACCGCTTCAGGGCGTGGAAAACATCCGTCGACATGCACAGGAGCTTCGCAAGCAACGCTTAGCGGGTATGGCTCCGAAGGTTCAGGGTCCCACGGGAGCCATGCCGATCAAGAAACGTGAAGGCGTGTTTTATTTCGTGTCCTGGTCGATTCCCGATGAGTTGCTCAAGGGGTATATGCGTGAAGCGTATCGCCTCGGGGCCACTGTGGTCTTTCGCGGCATGATCGACAACGACATGCGTAAAACCGTCGACCGGACGAAAGCGCTCGCGGTCGAATTACAACAGCAAGCTCCCCACACCACGATTGATCCCATCATTTTTCGCCAGTTGGGTGTGACGAGTGTGCCGACTTTGGCGATCGTCAATGACCAGGCGGCGTTGATGGTCACGGGTGCTGCCCCGTTGGAGGCACTCTTGAGTCAGCTCAGCCGTTCTGAAGGAACGATCCGTCCCTTGCGGGAGTGGTATGTCGGCCAAACGCGCAGTTGGCAAATGGGCGGTCCGATTACGGTGCCGCGCCCAGTGATGCCCGTCTTGACGGGGATCAGCGCCGTGCCGACCGATCTGTCCCGCTATCCGATTGCCGAACAAGACATGGAAGAGTACCTCAAGGAGCAGATGCGCCGGGTCGACTGGGGAAAGGTGCGGGAGGACTTACAGCGGCGAGTGGTGGAACGGCTGCATGAGGGGCCGAATATTGGGTTGCAACCCGCCACGTCGTCCCGTGTATTCACGGTCGACGTCACGCAACGCTATGAGCATGACATTTTAAATCATGATGGGACGGTGGTGGTGGTGAAGGGAGGGACAGAGATCAATCCCTTGACCCGGATCGCGCTATCGCACCGGTATGTGGTCATCGACGGCCGTGACGCGAAGCAACTCACGTACGCGCAATCGCTGCTCCAGCGGTATGGTCTTGGGGTAAAAATCTTGCTTTCAGCCGGGGATGTGTCAGAAGTCGCCAAGCAACTTCAATGTCGGGTCTACTGGGTCCAGCCTGAAATGGTGAGCAAATTTCAGCTGGCCCATGTTCCGAGCGTGATCTCTCAAAATGGCCCCGTCATGAAGATCGAGGAGGTTGCATTGTGAGCCGCCTCGCTCAGTGTCGATGGTTGCGCCTGTCCGTATTCTGTGTCGGGTTGTTGTGTGTGGTGGGATTCTTGTTGATTGGTCCTGCCGTCACCGAAGCCTATTGCCCGAGCTCAAATATTTTTGAACAGACTTTCTCCAAAACCTGCTGGGAATGTATCTTCCCCATGTCCTTGATTGGGGTGACGGTCTTTAACTTAAGTGAGGACAGTGTCCGTCCGGCGGTCGGGCCAGGAATTTCTGCCATCTATCCCCCACAATTGTGTGGCTGTATTTGTTTTACGCCCTATATCTGTGTCCCTGGGCTTCCGTTTGGGGCGTTTATGCCCACAGACCTTCTGGAGGTTGTCCGCAATCCGCTCTGCTTTCCGAGTTTGAATGGTGCGACACTTGGGAGTGACCCTACTTTCATCAATCGGGGGCTCGTGGATGTGTCGCAAGACGATCCGGCCCTGAAGATGTCGTACTACCACGTCCACTTCATCATCTTCCCACTATGGGCCATGTTGGGAACCGGAATCGATTACTTGTGTGCGATGGCGACCTCGATGGGGAATCCCCTGGATATAGCCTATCTGTCTGAAGTCGATCCAGCATGGAATGATGACCCGCTATCGTTACTTTTATTTCCCGAAGCGTTTCTCTTTGCGAATCCCGTGGCGACGGCCGCCTGTGCCGTCGATTCCGTTGCCGCGAGTTTTGGGTACCCGCTTGATCCGCTCTTTTGGTGTGCGGGCTCATTCGGGAACATCTACCCGCCATCTGGATTTACATCTGGTTCCTATAGCGGACAGATCAAGCCGGCCGCATTAGTGGTGACTCGGGTATTGGCAAAACTGGCGCGATTCGGAGCCGAGCTGTATTGGGCTGCGGATGGGTCCGCGATTTGTACGGACATTCCGACCTTTCTGATGGTCAAAAGCCAGTACAAGTTCCAACTCCTGTATCCGATCGCGGACTCCACGTCGAACAATGTCACCAGTTGCTGTTCGCCGATCGGTCGGACCCAGCTCATGTGGGGGATGGCCTCCACCTATCCGGTCGACGGCGATGACTTTGTCTTTCTCCTCTGGAAACTCCAACGTTGCTGTCTCTTGTGAGGTGTTGAGGCGGGCCGCACCGACTCTAAGGTCCAGACCGTAATAAGAATAGATAGAAGGGGGTGTATGATGACGGTCTGGGTGTATGGGTTGATGGTGGGCATCGTGCTGGTGGCTGGCGCGAGCCCCAGTCGAGCGGATTACGACAAACTCTTTCAGCCGGAACCGTCCCCAGAGTTGACCGAGTGGAAAGGCTATTACTTCTATCAAGATCGCTTTCCTGAACCGGAACAAGACATTACTCCAAAACAGTTACCTCCTTCCCCGGCAATCCCGCTCCAACCGGAGCATTTCAAAGATCAACTGGCGCTGAAAGAAGCGCTCAAGAAACTTCCCGTTGATAAGATCGATTTGCCGAACCTCCCCGCCGCCTGGCTCAAAATCCTTCTCACGGCCAAGAAAGAAGCAGCCTTGGATGTCCAAACGGAAGAAACGGTGTTGAGCTATATCCAGGTGCATAAGGAGACATTCAATCGGGCTCAGCGGTTTACGGATATGTGGGCGACCGTCATGTATACGCATCCGCAGTATGACTTTAGCTCCTCGAATCCGATTTCAACGGTGGGCCATGAGATTTATGCCGAGGCGAAGCAAGTAAAGGACGATGAGGTGTTGCGGGGGATTTCGGAGAAGGCGGGATTGTTCTTTTTCTTTACGTCGACGTGCCCTTATTGTCAGAAGCAGGCGCAGATGTTGAAGGTGTTCAGTGACACCTATGGGATTTCGGTGAAGGCGGTGACGCAGGATGGCCGGACGCTCCCTGAGTTCCCGCAGGCAGTCGTAGATAACGGGATGGGCGATCAGCTGGGGGTGAATAAAGTGCCTGTGATCTTTTTGGCTATTCCTGAAGAGCAATTCATCGTTCCGATCGGGACTGGGCTGATTACCTTGGATGATCTTCGCACCCGCGTGTTGACGATTCTGCAACATCGGGCCGGTCTGAAATCACATCCGTTGAAATCTTAATCCGGAGGCGTATGGCGAAACGCATCGGTGCTCTGATTATTCTGTTGAGTGTCCTCGGATCGTCGGGTGTATCCCACGCGGATATCAATGACTCATTGCAGCGGATGTTCGATGGGTGGGGCGGAGCCACGATGACGCGACCCGGGGCTTATCAGAGCCAGGTATCTGGGGCGTTAACGGGCGGAGCAATGGGGATCCGGATCCCGAATGAGACGTTCAACTTGGTGAATTTTGCGCCACCGCGATTCTCGGCCGGGTGTGGAAAAATCGATTTGTATCTTGGGTCTATTTCTTTTCCCTCGTTGGGCCGTTTTACCGATTTGTTGCAACAACTGGGCACGTCCGCCGTCTTGGGGTTTGCGTTCCAATTGGCGCTGATGGAGCTGTGTCAGCCTTGTGAAAACATCATTTCGAAGTTGGAGGCGGCGGCGCGGGCGATTAACGCGGCCGGCCGGCTCTCTCCCTGCCAAATTGGTGGAGAACTGGCAAAGCTTGCGAGGGGCCAACCTAACCAGATTTCGTCGGTGGCGACGAAGATTCAAGATTCGGTGAAGGAAGTGGGCGTGGCCGGTGGTGCGTTGATGGACTATTGGGCTGGTCAAGACGCGGAGCGTACCCAAACCACACAGCAGGCAGCCACAGCGTTGGATGGGACACCCGAAGACCCGAAGGGGAATCTTGTCTATCAGGCGCTTATTGAATCTGGTTGGGCGGTGGATGATGCCAAGATGATGCAGAGTGTGATGGGGACGGTGTATGTCGGGGCTGATGGAGTGCCAGCGCAGTTACCCCCGACGATTCGTCTGTCGGATTTGATCAATGCGGATGGAACGACCACGGTTGTGCGATTGCTTGATTGTGGTCCAGCTGATGCGGTGAGGTGTTTGGCTCCGTTCGAGACGGATGTCACAAATTTGGTGGGTACACAGCTGCGGGCGGAACGGATGTATGACACCATTGTGCAGAAATTGACGGTCGATGGGGTTGCATTGACCCCAGTCGAGAGAGATTTGATCGATAAATCTCCCATTCCGCTCTATCGGTTGCTGGTGGGATACTCGACGAAACCCGGTCAGACGGAGGTACTCAAGGCCCAAGTTGGAGCCTTGCTCGGAGCACAGTTTGCGTGGGGATGGATTGATCGGGCACTCAAAGAAATCGAGAAACAGTCGGCCCGTTGGGCGCAGAAACAGGTTGGGTTTCCTGCCGACGTGAACGAATTCTATAAACAAGCGTATGCCGTCCGATCAGCGGCTCATGGGGAAGTGATGTACGAATTAGAGCGGTTGGGACATGGACCGGCGTTTACCTATTATTCAACGCAGACGTTAAAGAAGGCGTTGGCGCGACCGGAGCGGAAAAAGCATAACGTTCAATAAGCGTGGAGCACCCCTACGATGTGGCCAATTAACACATTTGGAAGTGGCGATGTGTTGTCGGATGTGATCCGTGCCATCGTCTTTTTAATGGGTGGGGGGTATGAAAGTTTGCTGCGCTTAGGGATGGTCTGTTTAGTGTTTGGGGGCATTGTGTCATTCCTCGGCCGTGGCCGGATTCAGTGGCAATGGGTCTTTGGTGCGATCGTTATTCTGGCGGTGACGCTCAATATCAGAATGACCGTCCTCGTGCATGATTTAGTGAATCCGGGAGTACCAGATCAGGTCATTGGGAATGTCCCGTTGGCGGTGGCGTTTCCGGCCTACATGACCTCCGAAATCAGTTATCAAACGATGGTGGGTGTTGAGACGACGTTTGGGTTGCCGGCGGAGTATCGGGTGGTCAATTCGTCCATTGGTCGAGGGTTTTTCGACATGCAGAAGACGATGATGCAGGAAATCATCCCTGGGGATCTGCAAGCGAATGTGACCAATTATCTGAAGGATTGTGTGTTCCGGGAGATTGAGCTGAATCGGTTGCAACGTGAACCTATTTTGAATTCTCCGAATATGGTCACGGCAATTGCGGTCACGAACGCTGCTTTGCCGATTGTCGAGATTCGACTGGGGAATCAGTTTGCGCAGAGCACTTGTCCAGAGATGTACGATCGCTGGATTGTCAATGGGCTGGCGAATGGTGAGCCCGATTACGATGAGACGATGCGGCAATTTCGTGCTGTGTTGGGCGTCCTGGATATGCCCGATGGAGAATTAACGCCGGTGCAGGCCTTTATCACGAATATCATGGGGAGCGGGCAGGGTCCTCGCGCACTCATCAATAATGTGTTGTTACGCGAGCGGTGGAAGGATGCGGATCGGCAATCTGCTGAAGAGGGGAACGATACCGCCAGTGCGGTTGTGCAAATGACGAAATCCATTACAGCCGATATTAAGAATCAAGCGTATGCGGATTCGTTGATATCGGCTCGGTTTGTTCCCTTGATGCGGACCGTTTCGGAGAGTGTGGTGTATCTTTTGACGCCGCTCATGTTGGCGTTAGCCATGAGTCCTGCCATGTTTGCGACCATCCGCGGATTGGTATTGGGGTATGGATGGCTCTTTATGTGGATCCCCATGTACGCGATCTTGAACTTTGTGGTGTATCAGTATGGGGTTCAACAGATGGCGCAGATTACCGTGGGGCTGATTTCATTCAATTCGTTTGACGACTATTCCAATGTCTTGATTGGCCTGAATACGTTTTCAGGGCGGCTGATCTGGGCGGTTCCGACCTTGGCGACGGTCGCGGCGTATGGGATGAGCTCGTTGGCTTCGGCGGTGACAGGGGCTACAGCAGGGGCGCAATCGGCTGCGGCGCATGAGGCGTCGCAGTATGCCCATGGGGATGGGAAGTACGTGGAGCCCGGACAGCATTTGAAGGAGGAGCACTCCCCGATGGTGCAAGATGCGTCGGGTGGGTTCCATGCTGGGTCCAGTTACTTTCGTGGTGGTACTGGCACGATGATGCATCATCAAGGGGGCAATACGAGTGTTGGGTATGGTGACGGGAGCTCGATGACGGTGAGCCGGGATGGCATGACGAAGCAGTACCATGGTCCCGAGGGCTCATGGAGCAAGCACGGTGATGAGTATATGGGAGGGGTGTGGCGTCAACCGGTTCAGGGTGCTGATGGTCAGATGCACTCGGCTCAATTTGAGGTGTCGGGGGATCATGTCGACGTGTCGTATATGGGCCGTGACGGCAATAATGTCCAACATGACTACCGCGAGACCTGGAATCAGCGCATGAACCAACAGAAGTCGCTCAGCGATACCTGGTCGGAAGGGGGGTTCACCAAAGAACTTCGCACGCAAGGGGATCATCAACAGTTATTTACGGCAGTCGGGACTGCGGCCGTGCCGATGAGCGTCAATGGGCGAACCGAGACTGTCATGGCGGATGTGACAGCCAGTTTTTCACGCCCCTCAGCCGATTCTCCGTGGAGTGGTGGGGTGATGACCGCGCATTCAACGGAGCACGGTGAACATCGGTATGCGTTGAGCAATGTCGGACTGAATGACCAAGGCATGCCGGATTTCTCCAAAGGGATGACCGTGACGAGTAGTGATGGGACGAATTTACACACGCAACATAGTTCCGAGCATGGGCTGATGACGACGACCACAGAGGGGAATGCTGGAGAACTGACACGATCGTATTCAGGGGCTTCACACGTTGAGGTGTTTCATGCTGATGGCTCTCATGAGACGTTAGCGGGTGTGGTGCATGGTCAGGGTGGGGTGGCCGCCGATGGGAGTGGGCAACCATTTCAATCGTCGTTCACGGTGGATAAAGATGGCTACCGTGGTGAGCTTCGTGGAGAGATGTCGTACAACCCACAGCAAGGGCGCTGGGAGATGCATGCTCCCACTGAGGATTGGTCCGCACGGTTAGAAGCGCATTCCTCAGGGATGATGATGCAGGTCGACGATCTGCAGTTGGTTGGCGGACATCTTCAGAAGTATGGGGGGCGGGATAGTCAGAACTGGAGTTATAACGGTCCGGTGATTGATGGGAATAATGTCGTATCCAGAGGCCATGTTGAATCCAAAGACGGTCAGGTCTTCTTTTCTGATTTGGATCATGGGGGGACACAACGCGTCATTGGCGATGGTGGCCGGCAGTTGACGTTGAGAAACAATCCAGGGTCGTCGGATTACACCTATGATGAAACTTTGACTGCCCCGGCATGGCTAGACGATGGACATGGGAATTTAAAGTCGATTGGGCAAACCCATTTTACGTCGCATGGGCATGCGACGGTGGATCCGGAGAAGTCAGGGTCGCTGTTTGATCGTTTGATTCGGACACCGGATACCACGACGGCCGTTAATAGAGGTGCGTTTGGTGAACGCTCATTGGCGGTCTCGATGGAACCGCGGCCGTTGAGTGAATTGCCTGTGGGGAGTGGAAAGTTGACTCTGGATGGACTTGGATCTGATGGGTCATCTGAGCTAAAGGGGGGAGAGGGAACTGGGTACGTGATTTCTGCTGGAGCAGGGTCACAGAAGTTTAATGCAATCGAGACCGTGCAAAATGTGCAAGGAGCTGATGGGCAGAAAAGCACACAGAGATTTATGGAAGACCAGAGTCGGCATGTCGTTTCAGGTGCTGTTTCTGGTGTGGTTGATAAACGGGTTGCCGACCACGCTGGCAATCTCCATTCGTCGACTCTTGGTCGAGGCGGAGACGGCACAGGCGACTGGCGGATGTTGACGAGCGAGACCTCGAATCGGAACAGTTTTTCAGGATCGTTTCTTGTTCCTGGGTTGGACGGACAGGGCACAGCCCGTGTCGCAGGGGGGATCGAGATGTCTCCAGAAGGGGATATCGTCAGTATGCATTTCACAAACACCGCAACGGGAAAACAGATCGGGTATCACGAAGGTGAGCGGGGGCCGGTGTTTAGGGTTGGGGATGTAGAGGCAGACCCCAAAAACCCAGGTCAGTTTAGGTTAACCAATGAGCGTGAAGTGAGTCACCGTGAAGCAGAATCGGCTGGTGGGTTTGTCGTTCGTGATGTCCTGAATCAGGCAGGTGAGCGGATTTGGAGTGAGGGGCATAAAGGAATTGAGCGTCGTGATAGTCGCGCCTATATGCTCAATACAAAAATTGATGAATCTTCGACGTTGGTTTCGAAAGGACAGCAGTCATTGGAAGCCTTGGGGCTGTCAGATGCATTTGACCCGGATAAACCAGGTCATTGGAAGGAAGCAGCTCAAGCTGCAGAAGGGGTGAGACTTGGTTGGCAGGTGACTATGGATGCTACGCGGTTTGGTCGTTTTCAGCGATCTGCGGAAAAGATCTCTGGTGGTAGCCCCCGTCCCTATGATCCTCAGGCCCCTGTTGATCCTGAACAGCGAGGGATCTATGATAAGTTAACAAGTATGCGAGAAGAGTTTAAGCGTCAGCGAGGGATATCTAGCGGCACTTCACGGAGGTAGGTGACCATGCTGAACTGGCTTTCCACGATCCGGCAGTATATCCGTGGGGCATGGCATATTCTCGGTCAGCTGCCGGGGCAAGATAACGACGATTTCGAGCGACTAGGCTGGGCGAGTGACTATCAGCGAGAGTTTCTTGATCCTGATCACAGTCAGAATCCTCGTGATTGACCAGTAAAGTAGGTTAGCAGAAATATGAAATCGATGACTCGGGTGATGGTTGTAATTGTCTGCTTCTTTGTTGGTCTCTCTTGGTCTGGGTCTCTGGCCGCGGCTGAGACAGAAGGAAATGCTAAGGGAAAATGGTTGGGACGTTATGTGGGGGCTCAGATTCCTGGCTATCAGGTTGTTCGATCTGAAGTTCTCACAATAGGCGCTTGGGGTTCTGCAGACAATCTTCTACGTGACGAGGGTAAGCAGCCATTAGGTGTTGAGCTAGATGAAATATGTCGAGATAAAAATAGGAAAGGGATTGGCATTGTGAATTATCGGACAACTTCTGCTTTGGGAGCGGTCCCTGGTCCAGCATCGGCTCCGAATACGTATATCGGCAATGGAATGTACAGGGAAGCTTATGGCGATTGTGTACTTGAAGCTACTCCGCTTGCCCGTTAGTTGGTCTGTGGCACAGAGCGGCTGACGTATTTATGCAGGATACTGGCGATCAGGCTTTGATAGGGCAGGCCTTCCTCGGCGGCGCGCCGCTTCAGCATTTCAAGATCAGCGGTCGATAAACGGATATTGATTCGGGCGTCTTTGCGCATGTAGCGTCGGGCGGCGTCCATGGCTTCTTTTCTTGCTATAGCTTGATTCTTCACCGGCCTGAAGGCGCCGCGCTCGTAATCCGCGACTACCTGATCCTCGTCCTTATCCAGCAGAAGTTTCTTTTTCATGTGGCGCGTCCTTTCTCGTGATGTCTGGTGGCCTTTCGGCTGGGATAGATCGTCTTTAAGAAAAGCGTTCGGTGTTCTCTCACGACTGGGACGATGTATATGTACCCATTCACATCGACTTCATAGAGCAACTGGTGAGGATAGCGCTCGCGATCGTGGTGTTCCAGCACCTGAACGAGATGGCCGCTTTCAATGAGGGCGATGATCTGCTCGAAGCTGATCCCTCGTTCTTGTATGAGCCAGGCATTCTTGTCCGGGTCGAAGGCATATTCCCATGATTCCATGTCTGATAACCCTATGACAATGTGTGCCGAATGTCAACACAATGTCCGTTTGCGGTTCACGGTGTGAGGATGGCTCTTACTTATAGTGTTGGCGTTGAAGGAGAAGGGCTAATTCGCCGAGATCATCAATTCTGATGATGTGCTGCTCGCCGTTCTTTACGAAGAGGACTGTGATTTCGTACGGGGACTCTTCTTCTTTTCTTCCTTGAATGAGCATTGTTGGTGGTGCGAGACGAGCGGTCTTCACCGTTGACCCATCCTCGATTCTTCCTGTTAGTTGGATCTTCTGTTCATCCACAATTGCGTTGTGCGATCGAGTGTTTGGCAGGACTGAGAACCCGAGTTGAAGGAGCTGCATGCGGATCATGTGCTCCAGGTAGGGCGAGGTGTGTGCTTCGTCCACTTGGAATACGGGGTTGGGCGGGAGCTGTAGTGCTCGTATGCGTGAGTTAGGGTGACTGGGGTTGAGGGTGATCTCTTGTGTTTCGATGATCTGGTTGGCCACTGAGATGGTGAGGACGCCGGCGAGCGTACGTTGCACGAGGCCTCGAACGGTGGCTCGTCCATCGATGCCGGTCAAGGTGTGGATCACGTCCTCTGTGTCATGTGAACGGAAGGTGATCTCGGCGCCGGCGA
The DNA here is from genome assembly GCA_024760525.1 of Nitrospira sp. NCBI lineage: Bacteria > Pseudomonadati > Nitrospirota > Nitrospiria > Nitrospirales > Nitrospiraceae > Nitrospira > Nitrospira sp. The sequence goes on along the minus strand of CP060500.1, from coordinate 234,603 downwards.
CAGGGGATTCGGACAATCGGTGTACTTGTTGTCGATGGTCAATCATGTGGGTGGGAACGGTATTGCGTAACGGTTCCATAGCCAGGAGCCGCATACAGCCGACCTCGCGCAGGATGTTGGCGCTCTCTCGAGAAGAGAGGACGGATGCGATTAAACCGGCCGGACATTGTGTCAGGCCGTTCAGAGGGGCCAGGGGCCAGAAAAGGTAGCGACGTGCTGCCTGTTGCTGGACCGTGTGAACTTGCTCGACGTCATCGAATTGTTGCGTGACTTGTATGGTCCAATGGTCTTTGGTGGCATTGGGTGTCAGCTGCACGTGCGGGGAGCTGTGGGGAAGTCGCTCGATCGGGAGGCGAGACGTTGAGGGTGTTCCAGTAGGCGAGGTCAGGAGTGTTTGACAGCCAGATAAGAAAATAAGGATGGCGGCAACCAGCATCTTCATCGGCGTTCCTCGATCATGAGACCACGACGGACTGCGAGGCCGTCACCAGTGAGCAACTGTGTGAGTTGTGCACGCAAGGTACTGGCGACGTCAGGAGTGAGGCCAGCTCGTCCTTCGAGGGTGAATTGTCCAAGGACAAGTCCTGTTTCGATCGAGCTGGCGGTGGCCACAAGTAAGTGTGTGGTTTCGGTCATGCGCGTGCTCGTAAGGGAGAGGAGTACAGTGGCTCCGGTCCAATGGCCGATGGAATTAGAGGTCCCTTCTTGGAACAGCGGTGAAACCTCCTGGTTTTGAGCTGCATATAGCGAGGTGGCAGTGGTTCCGCGGGTAACGCTGGGTAAACCCAGTTCAGTGAGGAGGGTTTGGGTCAGTGATGTTAGCGCAGGGTCCTGGGTCTCCAGGCGAATCCGAAGCGATGTTGGCCAGTCTGAAGCAGGTCTGCGGATCAGATCAGATTCAAGGGCCGTTTTTAGCGTGGAGGGGCTGATTGAAATGGGGGTCGTGATGGTGAGTCCGTCAGTGGTATGGAGGGTGATCTCCAATTGGCCTTGGCGGAGGGTATCGGGCTGATGGGTCCGGAGAAGGACGGCCGCGACCTCGCGTAACCGGATATCGAGTGTTGGGGACATCTTGGTGATCACATATTCTGTTCCGACCGGATCGAACTGCTTATGCATCCAGCGGAGTTGGAGACGTCCGTCGGTGAGTGGACGAATGACTCGTTGGGAGACGCGTGTGACGTCATGTGTGGGTCCTGGTTGGGTCTGCCAGTGTGGGGTCGTAGGATCCAAGCCTAGCAGTGGCGCGACACAGAGCCCTTTAATGTAGTGCCACGTGGGTTCCGCTTGATCCAATAGTCCGACCACCCGAATCATCCTGATAAAGACGTGAGCGAGAATGCTGCCCGGGCAGGTAAGGACGGTGCCAGCGGTGTACCCGACCTGGGCTGCTGAATTCTTTGCTGGTGCATAGACCCAGCCCTTCCAATATTCCTGTTCCGTGACGTGCTCTCGGTCGATCCATTCTTGGGTCGCTGAGACTTGCCATCCCAATCCATCAGAGTGGGTGATCACGTGCAGACTCGGCCGGCTTGCTGGTTCTGTCCCGGCCGGGGTGCGTTCGATGTGCGAAGGGGCAAGCTCCATAGGCACAAAGTACGAATTGGCGCATCCGGTGAGGAGGGTGAGCCAGGCGAGGAGAGACCACTTGTAGCGCAGTCTGTGTGGCATCAGAGCTCTATTACGCGAGAGATCGTAATAAGACTGTGTATGCCAGAGAAGCAGGGCGGTCGCAAGGGAATCCAAGGGATGGTGGGGCAATGCTGATACGGACACTGATGGTAGGGATCACGATCTTGTGGGGGATCTGGGCGATTCCGGTGTGGGCACAGTCACCGTTGGGACCGGAGCGGTGGATGGTGGCCTCCGGGATGGGGGGGTGTGGGGAGGTGTTTTCAATAGTGGGTGAGGTCAGCGACCTCCCGAAGTGGTCCGGTCCGGAAGAGTTCGTCAATGCACTGCGGGGTAAAGGGTATCAAGTCAGTACGGTGACGGCGGAGTACGAAGGGCGATATTTGGTGAAAGTGGTGGTTCCCGCCCGTCATGTCGATACGGTTTTCCTACCGTTGAGTCTGTGCCGAAAGATGTTTCAAGAGGAGCTTGATCGGAAGCGCCGATAGGGGCCTTCAACTTCGCGAGCGTAATACTAAGTATGGCGTTCGATAAGGTCGGTCATTTTGTGTTGGGCCAGGTGGTCAAAGCAAATCCTGACAAGCCTGGCTATTTGACGTTGATAGGAGGCACGGACCGGATGGCGGTGCTGCCTCGGGTCTGTGCGGATGGTCCCTACCGGGTTGGAGACCGGTTTTATGCCTGTATCAAATCCGTGGAGGGACCGTATCCGATTGTCTCCCAACGATCGGGCCATTTTATTCGCCGCGTCGCTGAACTGTTGTTTGCCCCGGTGATCGCGGAGGGGCGTGTGGATGTGAAGGCGGTGGGGACAGTTCAGCATGCGGAGTTCGTCAAGATTGCTGTGGGATCACCGACGGGAGATGACCCCATCAGGTTATGCCTGCCGTATTTGCGAGAGTTTGGATCCTATTCGCGGTTACGTCCGTGTTTGGTGCTCTACAGTGCATCCCCCGAAGAATTTATCAAACAAGCGTTGTTGCCGGCTCCCCTTGGTGAGGTGAAAGGAATCACGGTCGACCGTCGTGCCCATGAGGCTGAGGTCCGTGTCCCGGCAGCAGTGATGCCACGATTTCTTGGGAAGGCTGGCTTGAATGTGGCCGTCGCAGGCCGAGTTACCGGGTTTTCGATTCGGTTGGCCAGCTTATAGGAGGACTATGAATAATCAGTCACCACAGAGTTCCGGTTCACCGAAACACGACAATGGGGCTGCCGCCAACGCGAAACGCAAAAAGAAAACGCCTGAGGAGCGGATCGCGCTCAACCGGGAGCTCCTGCAGCAGTATGGCAGTCTCATTGTACTGCCACGATCATTTGAAGGTCGCATTCTCATTCGCATGGTGTACCCACTCAATAAGGCGATCCCGCGGTTACGGCGAGATTTGGGTGTCACTCGTACTGTAGCGGAAGTCTTAGCACTCCTGGAACCTATTCAAACGTGGAGTAAGCAAGCGGCCGAATGGCTCCGGGCTTCTGGTGGCGAGCTCGTGTTGCTCACACCGGCGTTAGGAGAATCACTGGTGGAACGGAAACGGATGGTCGCTGACCCACGTGCACATGTGGTGGTTCCTCAAACGGAAGAAGTCCGTGCAGTGGTTGAACAGATCATTCGGATGGATCGCGTCTTGGTTGTGTTGCGCACGATCAGCATGGAGCAGCTCCGTAGCGACTCGCGTCTATCCGAAGCGCTCACGTTGGTACGGGAGTTAGATCGGGTGGTGCGTGGAGTGTGTGCGACGGTGGACGTGGATTATTACGAGCCGCGTGAACTCCGTGAGCCTCAAAAACCTCGAGTGGCAAAGATTGGTGCTGAGTTGGAAATAACGTCGAAGGATGACGTCACGATCGGGTCAACAGGTTCGAGTAATGGTCGGCCGAGAGTTGTGCATCGAGGAGCGTCTACATAGGGGGCGGGAGCACCCTGAACTTTGTAAGGAGGATTCTATGCAGGTTGCTATGAAGATGATGATGACGGGGGTTCTGTGTGCTGGGGCGTTGAGCGGGTGTGTGTCCAAATCCGCGTACGATCAACAAGTGGAGCAGAACGAGCATTTGAGGTACGTGAAGACAGAACAGGATATCGAACGGGACGGGTTGTCGTCTGATGTGCAGGCCTTGCATCGAGCCTACTCGCAGCACTCACTTCGTGTCACCGGGTTGGAGTCGACGGTTCAACAAACCTTGGTGGATGTGAAGGCGCTGCAAGCTCGACTGACTACCGTGAGTCAGGAATTGGCTCTTCAGCGGGTGGAGTTTGGCAAATTCACGGGCCAGTCTCAAGAAACGTTGGAGTTGCTTCGCACAATGAGTGAACAGCAACAAGCGATGAATGGAACGATCTCGGGGTTGGGCGCTAAGGTCGAAGTGTTACGGAAGCAGGCGCAGGCGGTTGCAAAACTCTCTCGGCCGGCTGAGACGAGTGACGCCAACAAACATGAAGTTGGCTCTGAGTCGGATGGAAAAGGGAAGGGGAAGGGGGCTGTTGAGCGGGCATTGGAGCAGAAACTCGGGCAGGCTTCGACTGTTGTGCCGCCATCGAAAGTCATCAGTCCAAAATTGGAGCCATCTCCTGTGACTCCTGCCACGGTGACTACTGGTAGTTCTCCGGTTACGGGGAGTGTGGGGGAGAATCCTTCTGTGGTTGTCCCTGCAACGGTCTCCCAAGCTCCTGTTGTCCCCACCGCTCCAGTGACTGGGACAGATGGTGCGGTGACTGGTCCGAAGGATGGGGCTCCATCGGCAGCCGTCGCGGTTAAGCCTGCTGAGGTGACGACCCCTCCGACCACATCAGCACAGGTGACGGATAATGGTGGGCAATCGCCGCTGTTGACGACTTCGACGGTGGCTGTGCAACCAGCTACGAAGCAATCGTGGACGGATTGGGCCAAAGAAAAGATTGGCTGGAAGAAGCCCGTGCAAACCGCGGCACAGGCACCGGAAGTTGGAGAGAAACGCTAGACATAAGGGAATACGAGCAGGCGGAGAGGCGGTGGTGATGGTGCGGCGCATTCTGACGGTGATGATCGTTATGGCTGGAATCGTACCGGTCACAGGGATAGCTCTTGCTCAAGTATCTTGTAGCGGGATTACCGATCCCCTGCAGAAAGCTCGCTGTGCGATGGGGAATATCCAGTCGACCGGCGCGCTGGATCGAGGGACGGTGAGCGGCCGACAGGGGGCGGTGCCACAGTATGGTGGGACCTCGGGGTGTATGGACGCCTCCTGCGCCGGTTCATCTGCCTCTGGGTACTATTCCGACACAGGTGATGTCTCGGGCTTAAATAATGCGGCGGGAAATGCCGCGGCGTCGAACCCGAATGCGTCCCGAGTGCAACAAATGGGGGTGGATGCTGGAGGGTGGAATTTAACGACAAGCGCTCCTGTGACCACGGCCAATACGACTGCGAGTTCGATCACTCCGAATCCCAATGTCAGCACCTGTACGGATGTGACGATTTGCGTGTCCTGGACACAGGCCCCGCCGTCGACACAAACCTGTAATCGGCCAGGGAGTGGTCAACTGACCTGTCAAATTCAGGTGACGAATAGCATCAGGGAAGTCCCGATCACGGGAGGCCCGGGCGGGTCGGCTGGTTTCTGTGTCGATCATTATATGTATGTCCGGGTTCTGAATCCGTCCCCGGACAGTTATGTCATGCAGTGGTTGGGCACTGGTCCCGGTGGAGTATTTGGTGAAAATTGCGGGGGGATCGGTTGGCGGACCTTTGCCAGCTTTTCTTTCACGCCACCCACGCTTGATCCCGATGAGCAAATTGTCCTCGTCAACTTCAGTGTCAATGTGTCGATCGGTGGGCAATGTGGTGGGACCTCGTTCTCGATTTCATCGGGCCAGGTGCTCGCCATTGTGTGTGGAGCGTCAGGAGCGCAATCAGGGAGCGTTCAAGCTACGAGTTGGAGAAAGTCGTGGGTCATTCGGAAAGACGTGATCAACGATCAGTGCGCCGGAGTTCGTGCGTCCGGGTGGGTACGGATGTCCTCCGTGGTTCTTGATGATGCCCCCCGAACGGTGACGCTCAGTGACGGGACCGTCCAGACGCTTCTCCCGCCAACGGTGGCGCCGGCGAGTGGGGCATGGGTACGTGAAGAACAATGGGGCTTTTCGAGTTTGACAACGGACACCTGTGCCCCGTTGTTGCAGGCGGGGTGCTTTGATGTGGCCTCCACCTGTACGACCCCCATCCCGGGCGGATGCGATACCTACTCGGTGACGGTGCAGTGTGGAGGTGGCACCGTCTGTGCGCAACAAACTGTGGTGCAACAATGCACTTCCTGTGGCGCACCAGGGAGTTATGTCCCGTTTTGCATGGATACGAGCACCCCGCCGAATCAGAACTTCCAGATTGCCGCGACAATGTTGGCGATGGTCCAAGCGGTGCAGGATGATTTCGATAAGGATCAATTACGGATTTTCACAGGTACACCGAAGGCCTGCTCGTATTCCACGTTGGGAACCTTGATTATCGATTGTTGTGCGGACGATCCCGATCGAATGTTGGGGACGTGTACCGATGTGGAAATATCATTGGCTGGTGATAAGCGGGCGCAGCAGGTGGTCTTGGTCGGGAACCATTGTATTGAGTGGTGGAGTGTGGGGTTTGCTCAGATTTGCGCGCGCCGGGCTGATGTGTATTGTACCTTCCGCTCAAAATTAGCACGGATTATCCAGGAACAAGGGAAACCGCAGTTGGGGCAGAATTTCGGGACACCCGATGCCCCCGATTGTGATGGGTTTACGTTGAACGAATTCGCAGCGCTGAACTTCCAGACGATGGATTTCACAGAATACTTCTCGTCGATCACCACAAACTATGATCAAGCCGCCGTCGCGGAATCGTTGCGTCAAAAAGCCTGTGCTATGAATCCGGGCGCGCCAGGCTGCTGAGATTAGAGGAGGGCACGATGCTGTCAGAGGACCGACCCTATTTACCCATGTTCACCCTCGGGGAGTCTGGAATTTATAGCATCAACAATGAACCGCAACTCTGTGAACCCTTAGGCTTGGTCTTTGTTCATAAAACGCAGGGGATGGGCTGGTTGCGGGACATCATGGCACGGGTGCGAGATTTTATCGGGGGCGGAGTCCGGAGCTACGATAAGCCGGTGCAGAATTATCTGATTCTCCCTGCCCTCCGTGAGCTCAGTGACATGGCATATGAGAAGTATGGAAATCCAACGGCTATCATGGGACTCGATTTCCAAGTGGAAACAGTTTCGGCTAAGGGGATGTCGATGAAAAGTATTACCGTTCGAGGGACCGCGGTACGGTGGTGTGTCGTGGAAGGTCTTCCGGTGATAGCTGCGAAGCCACTGCCGGTACAGGTAATGCTTCCGGCTGTGGCTTAGGCCAAAGAGTTCGGAACATGAGGGAGCGCGAGATGCGATGGTGGCTGGTGTTTGGCACCATTGTGATTGTGGTGAGCATCCCGTCGCTTGGTGTGGCAAAAGGAGAGAAGCAGACTATGCGCACGCAGGTGGAGGGAGGTTCACACCCATTTCATGCCTGTCTTGAAGAAGCCGCCACTGCCTATCAGCTTCCCTCGACACTACTGCGAGCGATTGTTCAGGTCGAGAATGGGAATTGGGACCCGCTGGCGGTGTCGGTGAACCAGCATGGTAAGGGCATTCGCCAAACAGTCCGTTCAATGAACGACGCTATTTCATTGGTCACGCGACTGTGGAAACAGAATGTGAACTTTGATGTGGGGCTAGGCCAAGTCAATACGCGGAATATGGAGCGATACCGTATACATCCGATCTCTCTCCTCGATGGCTGTGCCAACCTGAAAGTGTCGGCTCGAATCCTCAGGGAATCGATCGAGCGTCATGGGTATAACTGGCGTGCGATCGAACGGTATAACGGGATCAATCCGCAATATCCCTGGAGAGTCAAGAAGGCCCTCGACCAACTCCGTTGAGAGAGGAATGACGATGGGACATTGGTATGCCGGTCACGTCGTGCGATCGGGAGTGCGCCGATTGATTCAGTTATTGGAGAAGTCTGGCGCCTCGGACATCCGGCGGATGGCGGATGAGTATGTGGTCTGGCACGGACAAGAAGAATGGATCCCAATGATACGGACCTGTGCCGGGGTGCGGCAGGTGCTGCCCCTGAGCATGGAGGAGGTTGCAGGATTGCAAATGGAGCGTGTCATGCCGTCGTGCCCTGAGATTGGGGAAACGGTCCGTGTGCCGTGCGGAGCGATGCATGTCGTGGGGCGGATAGATCAGATTAGCGATGGGAAAGCCACTATTGTCACAGCCTTGTTTGGCCGGCCGACCAAAATGGTGGTGGCTCAGGAGCAAGTCCAGGCCGTGGAATTGCCGGAGGCGTGGCGATGAGCCGCTGGGTGCATACGGTACTCGATCGGATCCGGCAATCCCTACTGGTCCGCCTGCCGCAAAAGATGGCGACGTCGGTGAAATGGATGCCGCTCGTCAAACCTTCTCCACTCGTGATTGCGTTAGAGGATTTGGCCCCCGTCTGGTTACGGCATAATCAAGACTTTCGATCAGCTCATGGGAGTGGCTTGCGTCCTATTGGGACACCGGCGGTCACGATGGAGGAAGCCCTGGCGCCGGCAGGGGCGACCGTGGTCTCGGCGATCCTTCGTGGACGTGAGGAGGTGGCATCGCCTGGAAAGGAACCGGTTGTGGTGAGTGCAGTGCCAGCGGTGGTAGCGCCAAGGACGCCCATCACGAAACGCGCGGCCGCATCCATCTTATTGCGGGACTTTATCCTGCCGTATCAGGGTCTCCTTGAGCGGCAGCAAGTTCTGGGGCCGTTGGTGACGATGATTGACGTGTTGGAAGAATATGGAGATTGCCCGTCGGTGGTGTTGGAGGCCAAAACGCAAGATGAAGAGGTCGCGGATCTCTATTCGATTCGGGATACGCTCGCGCAAGTGAATTTGCGGGATCACACGCAGCGTGTGACGAAACACGGACTGGCCGAATTGATGAGCCATTACAAAGATCCCGAGCCGCTGATTCCCAAGATGCTGATGTCATGTCTTGGGCATGATCTGGGAAAGATTCCGGTCTTTCGAGCCTCTGGTATTTACTCCATGCGCGATCATCCGGCGATCAGCGTCATGAAGATCCGTGAATATTGCGAGAAGGTTGAAATCTTCTGGATCGACGAGGTCTGTGAGGCCATTCAAGGGCATCATCGCTTGGTGAAGGATGCGTTTGCCACGTTACTGAAAGTGGCAGACGGCCGTGCTCGCGAAGAAGAAGTGGCGTATGTGACGAAGACCCTGGAGATCAAACGCTGGGACGATTGGTTTACGACGCCAGAGTTTCTCGCCCTGCTTGAGCCGCTGATCAACATGGGCGGGACGGACAGTACGAAGAAAGGGGAATGGGCGGCGGTGGCGAGTGGCGGGATCGTGTACTGTCAGACGCGGGCGTTGTACGGTGTCGTGAAGGAACTCGCGCGACAGAAGAAAATCGTGGACATTCATTTATTGCGGATGTCCGACCGTGATCAAGTCTTGAATCAACTGGCGGTCGTGTTAGGGATGGCTGGCGTGTTGGCAGAGTCGATCGGAGAAGGGTTTTCCGGACGACGGTATAAGCTCCGCCTGAAGACCAAGAAAGAACTGCCGATTTATGCCGTACCCATTCTGGAATCGGCCTTTGCGACGACGCCCTCAAACCTGGAACAGCGGAAGACAGGGTTTTTTAAGTTGATCGAGGACATCGTTCACTAAGGGATGGGGCCCTTGCTCATGAATATCAGTTTCCACCTGATTCAGCCGGTCTCAGCGAGTTTGTTCGAGTATTTGGACCCGCTGAATTACATGAGCGAAGAGGCGTATCGCCACATGTGGATGAACTTCTTTAACTTGATGTTTCACGGCACTTTGGCCCGGATCGGCGCCGCGCTGTGTCTGTTCTATTCGTTCTGGTACGGGACCTACAAGCAGAAGTTTGGACTCGCGGTGTTGTTCCTCGTCTTTACGACCTGCTTTGCGTATTTTGGGTCGGTGGCTCGCACGTTTGGACTATTGGGAGAATAACCGATGGAAGGTGGAGGGGGAGGGATTGCAGGGAAAGGGAATCCAGGGCCGCTGTTCCCTAGCACCACCCCACGGGCCAAACCGAAAAGCCTCCTCGAGGCGATCTCTGACATTGAGAAGCTGTCGGCGGTCGAACGGACGGGGATGGAGATCCCGCCCCATTTTCTCCTGCTGAACGAGAAGTTTGGGTATTTCGACGTCGGGTTGAAAGGGGCCTGGGCCGACATGTTGGTCAACATCATTTTCACCCCGATCAGTGTGGGGGTGATCGATCGCGTGATTCCGATCTTCGGCACGCATGATCCTACGGTGACCGATCAGGTCTTTTCTCTTCTCATTGGATTGAGCTACACCCTGGGCATCAATATTCTGTTGGCGTTTAACTTAGGCGCGTGCTATTTCGGCAAAGTGTGCCGCAATGCGATCTGGCAATTGTACGGCGGGTTTGTCACTGGCAGTATTCTCAAGATGCTCTTGATCTTCGTGGTGTTTCATTTCCTCTATTGGCGGATTACCCCGGACATCATTTCCAACGTGCTGACATCAACCTATTTTGTGGTTCATGGGATTTTCACCGTGGAACAATGGGATCATCTGTTCTACTTCCTGGTCGACTTTCGCAATCTGCTGTTTAAGTCCGGCATTTTCATTGTGATCAGTACGATGGTGTGTCTCACTCTTCCCGGGATATCCTTCCTGCTTGGCTCGCGACGGGCCCATCGTGAAGATGAAATGCGCCGGCAATATGACGCGATCTAAAGTGGATGGGAAATATGCTGAGACCCACTTCAGCGGGAGGCGTGGCGCTTTCTAACATGGCCGATCAACCTATGATGCGTTCTCACCGGCGGGTGTCGGTGTGTGCACCCATCACCTATCAGGTGGGGAACGAGGAAGGGGAGGGAACCGCATGGAACCTCTCCCGGTGTGGATGCCAATTCACCGGCAACCTCTCCTTACGGGAAGGGACATTCTTCTCGTTCACGCTTAGTCTGTCGACATCGGAACGGGTTTATGTGGCGGCCGCTTGCGTGTGTTGGACGGATGGAACAAACCATGGGGTTGAGTATCTCGTGATCGATGATGAATCGGTCGAGACACTGGCGGCTTTCATCGATCGTGAAGCAGCCGCTGTCAGGAATCGAGACGAATAACACCTGTGGCTATAGCATAGCGGTTCATTGCGCCGCTTCTTTGTCTTCGATACACTTCTCCGTCATGTGTGGACGGTATACCGCAAACTGCGGCGCCGGACGTCATTATTGCACCGCCACAATGTGTGGGAGTGCTACGGGTGAATCATAAATTTGCCTCCTGAAAATACGTGATGCTTCGATGTTGCATGCAATAACTGTCCGGTCATTGCACGTCAAGCGGCGATGGACTTAGCTTCCAAGCTTTCCTAGAATACGCCTCCCTGCGAGGTCCCCATGCCCCTCTCGTTTCGCTCTTATCGTGGTTTCCCCTGTGTAAGGCGCTGTGATGAGTATCTCTGGTATGTGCGTCAAACGACCGCTTTCGACCGAGGCTGTGTGAAAACTCTTACGCAGTTCGATTTTGCATGATTTCAGGGGTCCTCAGACCATTACCCGGCTCGAAATAATCGAATACAGGTCATTCTGAGAGGTCGATTTTCTTTGACGCCAATTCTTTTCGCGTTTTCACACAGCCTCGACCCAAAGCCGACGTCCACGACCGACCGCTATCAGGTGGTCCAATCGTATGATGGCACCATCGGGATCCCAGGGGTGTTAACTTCCCGAACATCCCCACTACACCCCCTGTCAAAATCCCCATCTGAAATGCCAGCCCAACGTTGGTCGATTTCTCAAGGAATTTGACTTATGCTGACGCTGTTCCAAAAAGAAATGATTCTGATTGTAATAGTCCGTCCTTCAGCCGGACAAAGGAGTTGAGCCAGAACCAGACACGCCGCACATCGTGGTTGGCGTGCACATAATGGAGGTGTGAGATGGCAACGCAGTCGAAGCTCATTCTGGTGACGGGTGCCACGGGACAACAGGGGGGAGCCGTCGCGACCGCGCTGTTGGCGAAAGGGCAGAAAGTTCGTGTGATGAGTAGAACCCCTGAGAAGGCCTCCGCACTTGCTAAAGCTGGTGCGGAAGTGGTCAAAGGGAATTTGACCAATCCCTCAGATTTGCAGGCGGTGCTCCGAGGCGTGCACGGGGTGTTTGCCATGTCTACCCCTTTCGAGGCAGGGATGGAGGCGGAGGTGCGCCAGGGGGTAATGCTGGCGGATGCCGCGAAGCAGGCTGGCATCACCCATTATGTCTATACGTCCGTCGGGAGTGCGCACCGCAACACGGGCATTCCACACTTTGAGAGTAAGTGGAAGGTGGAGCAGCACATCCGGCAGATTGGATTGCCGGCCACGATTCTGCGGCCCGTATGGTTTATGGAGAATTTCACCACCTTTGCGAAACCGTCTGTGCAAGGGGTCTTGTTGCTGCCCATGAAACCGGCTAGGAAGCTGGCGATGGTCGCGCTCAAGGATATCGGCGCGTTCGGTGCGGCCGCGTTCCTGCGTCCGAACGATTTTCTTGGACAGGCCATTGATTTGGCAGGAGATGACCTCACGATGCCTGAAGCTGCCGCACTGTTGACAAAGGCGATAGGTCGACCAATCCGCTTTCAGGAGTTCCAGATGGAGCAGGCCGAGGCGGCGATGGGTCATGACCTCGCCACGATGTTTCGGTGGTTCAACGAGGTTGGCTACGCGATCAATATGCCTGCGTTGAAACAGCAGTTCGGGATGCCGCTCACCACATTTGTAGAGTGGAGTAAGACGGTCGACTGGGCGAAAGTGTGAATGATAGACACCAAGCAAAGGATCAAAATTTCCCACAGCGTGCGGTCAGGACCGCAACTGGTAGTGAACTGGGAGACTGAAATGACGATCGCCGCTGACCTCTTGCAACGACACTTCCAGACACTCGTCGAAGACAACATGCAATGGCAGACGCTGATCGCCGATGATATTTTGTGGGAACTTGCCTACGCGCCTGCCATCGGCCATCCAGCGCGACTATCGGGAAGGGAGGAGGTGGTGCGTCATGTCACCTGGTTCCTGAGAGCGGTGGAAAATTTCCGTTTCTTCGACCTCAAGGTGTATCCCTTCGCGGATCTGGAAGGGGCAGTCGCCGAAGTCAAGGCGGAGGGGCTCATCAAGCCGACAGGACGAGTCTATCACCAGGATTATGTGCTGTTCCTGCGTGCTAGAGGAGAAATAATTGCGTTCCTACGCGAATATTTCGATCCTACGCGTGCGGCCAAGGCGCTCAATACGCCGATCCTCGATCTCGAACCTTAGTGAGAAACGCACCGACATACGTGATTAATTCAATCCTTACTTGCAACCCCCTATGATCCATAAACAGTTCTTTTAGACCCCTTTGATAGCTACTATTTAGCTTCAACTATATCCATAGAATGGCGTCTCGTTCTTCACAACGTTTTTGACGGGCTTCCAGACAGCCAGTCTTGTCTACCACTATCTTGTCATCAGTCGAGCGGCAGCCTCCGGCAAATCGCTGGTTGCCGCTCATGGTAAATCGGCAAGCAATCTCCTCACACCGACCGAGCCAGACCTCAGTGCGGGATCTTCGCGCCAAGCACGTCGACGTGCTCGATCTGTGGCGGTTCGGCAAGCAACTCGGACGCCTTGGCCATCAGTGCTGCCGCGATTGGGCCAGCCAAATGTGCCTTGCGGCCTGCATCATCAGCAAAGGCATCGAAGATGCCAAACGTCGCCGGTCCCAATCGCAGGGCAAACCAGATCGGCGTCGTGGTTTCCTGATTCGCCAAGGTGAGCCCGTTTTCAAGAAAGCGGGCGACATCCGCTTCTTTTCCTGGTTTGGCTTTCAATCGCACGAACAAAGCAACTTGCACCATGGTAGTCACTCCTATTTGAGGTTAAACCGCGTGAGTGAAATTGTAGGGATGAGTGACGATCTATTCTAGTGGCAGAAGTGACAATTATGGTACAGTTCTCGCCATGCGAATTTATGTGCTCGCTCTGAATGAAGTCTTCGACACCGGCTTAACTACGCTGCTCGACACGTTCGGAACGGCGAACGACTTGGCGGAATCCGCTGGAACACCTTCGACACGTTTCGATGTGACGGTCGTGGGTGTCCGTTCCCGCGTATACACCAGTCACGGGCTGTCTGTGCCTGTACGGTCGGCGGCACGACTTGCGCGCCCGGATGTCGCGCTTGTGCCGGCGCTCGGGGCGAAGATGCCGGACACATTGCGAATTGCGCTTGAACGGCGAGACATCACGGACGCGCAAACACTCCTTCGTCGCTGGTCTGGCAGCGGCGCGCTGGTGGGTGCTGCCTGCACGGGAACATTTGTCCTTGCTGGCACGTCGCTGCTCAACGGCCATCGTGCGACGACATCATGGTGGCTCGCCCCATTCTTTCGTGAACGGTACCCGCATGTCATACTCGACGACTCGCGAATGATCATGAGTTCATCTCGGTTCGTCACCGGCGGCGCAGCGCTGGCACACCTCGATCTGGCATTATGGCTGGTGCGTCGACGCAGTCCCGCGCTGGCGGCGCTGACTGCTCGCTACCTGCTGGTTGACCCACGGCCCTCGCAGGCGGCGTTCATGATTCCCGACCACCTTGCGCACTCAGACCCGCTCGTCGAACGGTTCGAGCGATGGGCACGGAGACAGCTCGCTGATGGTTTCTCGCTCAGCAAAGCGGCTCACGCAGCCGTGACAAGTGAACGCACCTTGGCGCGTCGCCTGCAATCCGTGCTGGGTAAGTCCCCGCTTGCTTATTTTCAGGATCTTCGCGTCGAGCGCGCGGTGCATCTGCTACAAACGAGTACGGCCAGTGTTGATCAGATTGCCGCTCAGGTTGGCTACGCAGACGGAGTGACGCTGCGCACACTCATTCGTCGTAAGATCGGCCGCGGCGTACGCGAGCTACGTGCACGCGACTGATCAAGCCCTTCCCGGAGAGTCGATTGTGCTCATTTTGTGCTCAACCCCATCTCACTCCAACTCATTCCAGCCTACTCAAGCCAAAGTGCGTTTTTTCTCCAACTCTTGGCTCTCATTGGCTCCAGTGAGTTCCAGTTGGCCTGAGTGGGTCTGAGTAGGCTGGAGGTGGATGTCGAAGGCGCTTTCCTAAACCACGGGTTGTACGGGCAAGTCTGTTCCAGAACCATCTGATTGCTGGACGGTGGCGAGGTCTTGGTCACATGAGTTCGAGAACATACAGAAAGACTTGTGGGCAGGTGTCGTGTGCACGGACACGCGTGCGAAGGATCTGTTCTACGATCCTCCTCCCACACCAGCAAACTCATCCCCAATCCAGCCAAGCGTCGCGCAAAGTGGGCACCATCTTTAATGAACGGCAGCTTTCCGGCGCGGAGCGTGCCGTAGCGACTGTCGCGAAGTGGCCGATGGCGATCCTCGACCCAAACCAGTCGATCACCGAATTGAAAAGCAGCCGTTTGCACCACCGGTGAGATAGGATATTGTTCACGATCATTGAAGGTGTGTTACTCGGATAGAAAATGGCAGGTCCGGCTCTTATGCGGATCGGCCTAAACATTGTTAGACGTCGTACAGAATGCGAAGCATAAACACGATTTCCGAATGGCGATGCCATGTGCTTCTGTTGGCTCTTGTCGCGTCAGCGATCTTGTTGCCATTACTTTCTGCGGGTGCCGAGGACTTGAAGACCGAGTTGGTCGAACGCATCACGAAAGAACAGGTTGCTACCTTATTCCCAAGCGCAGCCAAAGAAAATGTGCATACAAACTGGCCTCTTGTGCAGACGGAACTCCGGCAGTTTGGTCTCGGTGACAGTAAGGAAGTCGTCGTCTATGCGCTTGCCACCATTCGTGTCGAAACATCAAACTTCTCGCCGGACCCTGAGCGACCGAGTACCTATTCGAAGACGATCGATCAGCCAAGCTATGCCGGCATCCAAGCCCCGGGAACCGAACGCCCATTTGGCAAGTACGATTCGACCCTGACATTTCGCAAAGACGGAACACCGATCATCAACTTGCACTTGGGCAATTGCTACTACACCGGTATTGATGAAGAGCTGATGCGCTCTCGCCACGGAATGTTACCCCGGACTGAGTGTGAAGACGGAATTCTTTTCCGTGGTCGCGGTTTTGTCCAACTCACTGGCAGGTACAACTACGAGCAGATGCAGAAGCAGATCAAGGACAAAGTGAGCGTCGATATTGTCGAGAATCCTGACGAGGTAAGCAAGCCGGAAGTGGCAGCCAAGATATTGGCCGCGTACTTGTCAAACAACAGGGGCGAGATTGAGCAACTCTTGAACGGGAATAATTTAGCCTCAGCCCGGCGTATTGTGAACAAAGCAGCATTGGGACTGGACGTTTTCTCAACCGCCATCCACAAAGCGAAAATAATTGTTTCGACTGCGGAAAAAGGTGATTCAATGCCACCGTCCACGCCGACAGGCTTGTCTATTCAATAGCGGCTAAAATCCCCGATGCGTGCCGACGCCCAACCCCCGTCGCTCCAGCCGACGTGCTACGGCCTGCGGCCTCCGCACGCGGCTGAGCTCAAACGTTAATGCGATAGGACTGAGGACCGCTTTATTACGGTGCGATCTCGGCGCCGAACTTCCGTTCACAGTCGATCTCCAGCCGCCGCCATCCGACCCAAATCCGACGTCCACGACCGACCGTTATCAGGTGGTTCGCTGAATGACGGCCCCATCGGGATCCCACACTTGCGTCTTAAGTTAACGCCGAGGCCGGGATTTGATTTGAGGACGATTCAGCACCTTCAGCGTTGATGCGCATTTCGCAGTTTATACTATGAAGAACCCCTCCTTTTCAGGAAGGGACTTCCCGCTGGATTAGAGTTGCCTCTCCTCCATCCAGACCGAACGCCTCCAAATCTTCGTGTTTCCTACCAGCATTCTATTAAGTGCCATACCTTGTCAGGCTAAGATGCTATGCTATCCTTAGTGTAACGCCCAGTTTTCTATCTCTCTCGACATCTCGGAAGGCATGAAAGCTAGTACTTGGTTGAAAATCGTTGCGGCCGCGACGGTCTCTGGCCTGGCATTAGGCACGATCTACTTTTCCTATCTAACAGGCCGAGGGTTTATTGAATGGTTGGGCTATCTTGAAGCACCCGATATCGCACGATTGATCCTGGTTTTTGTATTTCCTTCACTGTGTGTCTGGGTTGCCATTGCTCGATATCTCTTCAACAAGCCTCTTTCTGTTTTCCTCCTTATCGGACTTTGCTGGCCGTTTATAGCGCTCTTTGTCGGCGCCAATGTGAATCATGAACCATTGACAACAGGCATCGACTTTTTCCCCATTGTGGACGTGACTATGTTAGTCCTCCTTCTCACGCTAGGCATGATGACTGGCTCGATCATGTATTGGTTGCTCGGGTATCCAGATGGACAAAGCATACCGCTTGCCCTCAACGACAGGGAACAGGAGTGTCATCTCCAGCCTGCAGACAGCCACTACATCCAGTCTCCGCGTCCTTGGGTCTCGTTCTCGCTCAGCCTACTCCCAGGATTAGGACAGTTATATAACGGTGAGTACATCAAGGCAGGGGTGTGTTATCTCGTGTGGATTGGAGGAGCCACATTAGTGAAGTTCTTTATCCTCCTGCATGTTCATTTTAAGCCGCCCTACAATGTCATCGCAGCAGTAACAGCAGCAGGCATCATTTATGTTGGCATCATGGCAGAAGCCCTGGTGACCGCACGCCGGCTGAGGAACGATCCAAGGGCACGCAGTTCGCACCCCTTAAGATGGTTCATCATCCTGGCAGTCGTCTTTCTGGTAAATTTTACTGCGAGGCCGCTTATCAGGACCGCAATCTATAATTTCTACGCTGCCCAGCATCACATTCAAAGTTCTGCCATGGATCCCACCTTGATAGGCGATGACATATTTCTAGTGGATCTCCGCGCATACACAGCTTCCCGTACACCGCAACGCGGAGACATCATCTCGATCCGAATTCCAAACGTAGACGTACCCTATTTTCGGCGGGTTGTCGGTTTACCAGGCGAGACTCTCGCGATCAATCACGATGGGATATGGATCAATGGAACACTGCTCAACGAACGCATCTCGATGCGGCCAACAATATCTCCGATCTCACAGCTCTCCCGTGGCGAAGCTCAAGCCTTTGGGCCAATCGTCGTCCCAGACGGGACAGTGTTTGTGCTAGCGGATAACCTCGCTACTACGTTTGATAGTCGTGAATTTGGACCTATTGCCATGAACCACATTAATGGAAGGGTTGCTGTGATCTATTGGTCCTGGGATGGCATTCAGCAAGACGCACGATGGGAACGCATCGGCCAGATGTTTTCGTCCACCAATCCCTAAGAGTAGCTCGCGATCTCTCCGGATATAAGAGACTGCAGATGCTCAACTGTACCGCTCAAAATCACGAATTCCTGAGCCGAACGCTAAATAGTGCGTGTTTTTCTTGGAAGGCCTATAAATAGGGTCTTTTAGCGATTATGTCAGAGCAAAATACGCACTTGCTCATGACTGGATCAGTAATCAGACCTTCCTTAGTATCCGGATCAAATTACATGTGCGTCAATGCGAACGTAGGAGAGCATGAGATAAGTCGAGCAGGTGGCTGGTTTCAAGTGGAGCAGTTGGCATATAGCACCAGAATGAGTGGCTGATTTGGATCGGAATGACTGACTGGTTTCCTCTGGAATACGTGGCTCATTTTGACCGGAATACGCAGCCAAACCCACTTGCGCCCAACAGAAGGGTGTATGACCGCATTATGGCGGGGCGATCCTGGCGCCGAATTTCCGTACTTGGCCGTTCTTCGACCATCGGTATCCGACCCTTAGCCGGAGTACACGACCGACCGCTACCAGAAGGGAAGGTCTTACGCCGATCCGCATAAGAACCCGTGATCAATGGTCGATGGGCCGCAACTCATTGCACCACCGTCGATGTTGGGATATTGTTCACGATCATTGAAGGTGTGTTACGCGGATAGAACATGGCAGATCCGGTTCTTATGATGGATCCGCCTAAACATTGTTAGGCCGTAACGGAGCGCATTGTGTCTTGGAGCACAGTTGTTCTGACCGCCCTTGGCTTACTGGTGGTTGGCTTGTTTCAAGCAGCCTGGACGCTTATATTCTCACCTAGGTTGTTTCATCGAAATAAGGATTCCATTTCGCTCAATGATCGCATCGACGCAAAGTCACGACGAGACAAGATCGCGGCTTCGGTTTTCTTGCTACTTACGGCACTGTTCTCAATCTGGAATATAAGGGACTCAGCTATGAACGAACCTGCATCGAAGAAAGAGTTCACCGATCTCGCCGCGCGGGTGACAAAGCTGGAGAACGACAGGCCTCCGGGTACGAATGCAGAGATTGACAAGCGTCTGGCCTCGCTTGAGCAGTCACTTTCCAGTGCAAGCCAGCAGGCCAAGGGGCTGGCTACCCGAGAGGATCTCAAGAAGACTCGAAAGGAACTTGAGGAGACGATCGAAAAGATCGTCGCTGAGGTTCAAAAGTTGCGTACAGCCCTGCAGCAACGAGGCCAAGCGCAGGGAGGCTAGTTGCGGCCTAACCCGCGCGTCGAGCCGACGGCCCAAAGCAGTACGAGCGAAGCGAGTACGCTTTGGGTTCTCTCGCTGCGCTCGGCCTCGGCTCACGCGCAGCGTTACGGCGACAGGGGTGAGGACCGCTTTGGGGTGGTGCAATCTCGGCGTCATGAACGGTACAGTTCGTCGATTCCGATAACCTCAATCTCCGCAATTCTCGATCAGACCTCAATCTCCCACGAGACAACACCCCTTAGCTAAACGAGGAGTGAGCAAACGATTCACTCGTTCGCAGATAAGATCTCTGATAGTGTCTTCGCTTTATTGTGGAGTCAGGAACGAATCCAGTCCGCGAGGATCTCCGCTTCCTTTGATAGAAAGTCTTTCTGCTGGATGAAGTTCTCCCGTAATTCCTCAATAGCGGTCGTATTCGCCTTACGGCTTAGGGTGGCAATCGCTCTTGGGTAATATTGGGAGAGGAAGGCGATGGAGTCTATTGTATTCCGTTGGATCGAGGAAAAGGGAAGGCCACACATCGCATATGGGCGTCGATCTTGTCGTTCATAGACGTGATTCTGTGAGGCCCAGAGCGCTACTGGTAATGATTTTCCGAGTTCCCTCTGGAAAAAAGACGTGCCGACTGCCTGGGCCTCTGCCTCTGTCACAGGAAACAAGGTTCCGATATAGGCGCTGGCCCCAGGAAACATAAATCGCTTACTTAATTCATGCCACGATGAGCATGCGTTGTTAAAAACGATCGGCGTACAGCCAGGTGCGAAACCGTGCATCATGGGAAGCCACACGTCATCGCTCATCCGAAGTCCCATGGAGCCGTTAACGCGAATGATCTCTTCGCTTGCTACTCGGTATTTTGCGCGCTCCTGGACATCGCCCATTGCTGACCAGGTGGAGATCGCTGAGCCTACATACAGGGAAGATTTCGCGACCGAATCCGACCAATCAACTCCGTCTAATTCGTGAAAACGACAGAATGTTTGGACGCACACTTTCTCGGTTGTGGGGTCGTATCCAAACCCAACAGCCTCATCGACTACAAGGCATCGAGCAATACCTTCGCTGTCCGTGAATTTATAGGTCACCCGTTTGCCTGAAACATCACCTGCATGCGTCGAAATGACGACAATGTCGAATGGTACAGTCTCGAGCAACATTCGGACATTGTGCACTGTCGCGCGGGGTCCTGCCTGAATACGAACTAGAGTTTGATTCTGTTTCAATGATTCCCGTATTGCCTCGATTTCCGATCCTGCGATGTGATCCGATTGGATCAGCAGCGCTGTCCTTGCGCTCTTGCCAGTACGGGAAGCCGCCCATATCCCTTCCACTATCATGCGTCCCAAATCCGGATATGCGAAGAGATGTGTTGTGGGACGCTCTGGCATGGCCATTCCCCAAGGGAAGCCGTTGGTGATGAACAAAACCTGCTTGTATTCTCGAAAGTCAAAGGCAGGGAGTCTTGTGCGAACGCGATCGCGTATGCAGGCAAATCGCGTTGTGACATTCTCCCCTGATCCGAGGGCATAGATTTCCTCCAGCCATTGATCTTGATCACGATCTGGAAGCTGAGGGACAGTTAAAAAAGATGCATCAGTAGCGAAGGCCAAGTTGCTCCCGGTCACTTCCGCGAGATCCTCCCCTGCCTCGCAGACGATCAACAGGTGAGTTCCACCTGAGACAAAATTGATTGGCGGCGATGTCTCCTCAGCCGTGTCCAGGAACTTCTTCGAGCGACGGGCCAACAGAAGACCAACGCCGAGGTGGTCTCGGCCCCAAGCCAGCTTTTCAGCTGGGCCTTTCGTCCAACCTCTGAGAGCAGATCGCGCCTCTTCTCGAGTGTTGGCGGAAATGAACATGCCGGCCGGCTGGCGCTCAGATAGTGCACAACTTTGATCGGCTGGCAAATTAGCGAATACTACTCGACGAGTTTGAGCCAGCGAGAGGGCATTGGTCCGTCTAATCACTTCGTTTGTGTAGTCAGGTCGAGTCAGACGAGGCCCATCCATGACGGTGAGATAACGCCGAGGACGGGTAAACAGCGATGAAATCTCTGCCGCAAGCCAGGCGTCATCGCCAACGATTGCTACATGTTCGAACGACGGTATGGCAATCATGCAGTTGTGATACTTGAAACGAGAAAAAGAAAGGCTGACTTGTTAGAGTCATCCTGATTCGCACGCGATGACTTGCCTTTAGCTTCACCGTGCAAGAGTAGTATTTATAGCAAGCCGATGCATTAGGTGTAAATCTGAGATGACGGGAATGGTCGCGGGCCCTTACAATAAGTGCAATACCACATGGGAAGAAACTGGCTCAGATAGCCAAACTCAAATGGGTTCAAGTCTTGGAATCGAACATTATGTGTCCCGTCTGCGCGGACAGTGACGGTGCCTGCGACACTTCGCGGAGGGATTTCGTGAGAACTCCCGCTTCAGCGCCGAGCTGTTGTTCGAACGTTGTTCCTACTTGTCAAATCTTTCGGCTGTTTCCCGTCAGGCACTCCTCCTCCGCTACGCTCGGCGGTTACCGGGCAGGTTCATGCGACAGGGCTGAGGACCGCTTTGGGGTGGTGCAATCTCGGCGCCGAATGTCCGCTCTTGGCCGAATGCCGACGGTCGCAAAGTGGAGAGTCAGACGTTCTGTACAATAACCAGTCGGTCATTGCCCAGAAGCAGCTTTGGACTTCGATGTCTGGTTTTCATAGAATAGCCTCCCTGCGAGGCTACTGATGTGTGGACGCTTCACCCAGACGGCTACCCCGGAAGTCATCGCGGAACAGTTTCAGGTTGACGATCCCCCGCTGTTCAAGCCCAACTACAACATCTCCCCAACGCAACGTGTGGCGGTCGTTCGTCTCAATCCTGAGTCTGTGAAACGTGATTGCGTCTTGCTTCGCTGGGGCCTGATTCCTTCTTGGGCCAAGGATGCCAAGATCGGCAACCAGTGTATCAACGCCAAGGGTGAGACCGTGGCCGAGAAACCCGCCTTTCGATCTGCATTCAAGAAGCGGCGATGCCTGGTCATTGCCGACGGGTTCTATGAGTGGCAAAGGTTGGGTGAGCGAAAACAGCCCATCTGGATTGGTCGAAAGGACAAGCGGCCGTTTGCCTTTGCGGGGCTATGGGAACATTGGAAACCCGCTGAAGGCGAGCCGATCGAGACCTGCGCAATTATTACCACGGAGCCCAATGACCTGATGGCGCCAATTCACAATCGGATGCCAGTGATCCTTGCGCCTGCCTCGTATATCCCATGGCTCGATCACACCACACCCGCCGATTCGCTGAAGGCCTTGCTGCGTCCGTATCCCAGTACCGAACTTCAGGCCTATCCAGTCAGTACCCTGGTCAACAACCCGCGGCACAACGCTCCCGCCTGTCTTGAGCCAGCCCAGGCCTAGGGAGTAGACTACAGCCCTTCCTGGCTCTGAGGAACTGTCATGCACATCGATGCCGTCTACGCGCCTGATCTCTCCACCCGCTACAAGCTCCCCGTGTTCCTGGGCCGCCTGCCGGCTGGCTTCCCGTCGCCGGCCGATGATTATCTCGAAGGCAAACTGGATCTCAACCGGCACCTGATTAAGCACCCCGCCGCGACTTTCTTTGTGCGCGTGTCCGGAGACTCGATGCTCGGTGCCGGCATTCATACGGGGGACTTATTGGTTGTGGATCGGTCCCTTGAAGCGGTCGACGGCAATGTGATCGTCGCGGCGCTGGATGGCGAACTCACCGTGAAACGTCTCTCCAAACGGGGCACCGCAGTGCGCCTGCTCCCGGAGAACCGAAACTACCAGCCGATCGAGGTTCAACCGCAGCAAGAGTTTGAAATCTGGGGCGTCGTCACCAACGTCATTCACGCGCTGTAGGGTCCGATGTCTCCAGTCTTGGCCCTCGTCGATTGCAACAACTTCTACGCATCCTGCGAACGAGTGTTTAACCCCAAGCTCGAGCGTCAGCCGGTTGTCGTCCTGTCCAACAATGACGGCTGTGTCGTGGCTCGCTCGAACGAAGCGAAGGCCCTGGGCATCGGGATGGGGGTGCCGGAGTTTCAGATTCGCCCGCTTCTTGACGCGCACGACGTCCAGGTCTTCTCATCGAACTACGCGCTCTACGGGGATATGTCACAGCGCGTGATGGCGTGCCTCGAACAATTCTGTCCGGATCTGGAGAGGTACTCAATCGACGAAGCGTTTCTGGGGTTCTCCGGTTTCGCCTCGCGAAACCTCACGGACTATGGACGTGTCATCCGCGCCACAGTGAAACGCTGGACCGGCATCCCGGTATCGGTGGGGATTGCGGAGACGAAAGTCCTGGCGAAGATCGCCACCAGAATCGCGAAGCGCACTCCCGATGCCGGCAGCGTGGTTGATCTGCGCGCCTGTCCAGATCGAGACGCCCTGCTCAGTCGGATTGCCGTTGAAGATGTCTGGGGCATTGGTCCCAACTATGCTCGGTTCCTTACCCAGCACGGCATTACCACGGCCCTTCAGCTGCGCCAGGCGGATGACCAGTTTATCCGCACGCACATGGGCGTTGTCGGACTGCGCCTGGTGATGGAACTGCGCGGGATGTCCTGCCTGGACGTGGAGCAGTGCCCAGTGCCCAAGCAAGGGATCACCTGCTCGCGGGCCTTCGGAACGATGGTGGGCACGCTGGCGGAGATGGAGGAAGCGGGGTCGAGCTACACGACGCGCGCGGCGGAGAAGCTGCGGGCGGAGCACCTGGCCGCCACCGTGCTGACCGTGTTTCTGCACACGAATCCATTCCAGGATACTCCGCAGTATTACAATGCCCTGACGCGCAAGCTCCCGGTGGCCACGGACAGCACACCTGAACTGATTCGGTCTGCGATAGAGGGCATACGGACGATCTACCGCAAGGGGTTCCTCTACAAGAAGGTCGGGATCATGTTGACGGGACTGGTTCCAGCGAGCCAGGTGCAGACAGACCTTTTCGACCAACACGATCGGGCGCGATCGAAGAAGTTGATGACGGCGCTGGATTCGATCAATAACCGGTTTGGGTCTGGCACGCTGCACTATGCCTCCAACGGAATCACGAAGGCGTGGCGGACGCAGTTTCGTCACAGCTCACCGGCCTACACCACGAGCTGGGATGACCTTCCCATAGTGAAGGCCTAATCGGCATGAGCGATCAGCACCGCCCCAAACGCGAGTCCATGTCGATCGAGGAAGCGACGATCTCCAATATGTGGGAGATTGCGGCAATTGTGGAACTGTTAGAACGGAAAGGGCTCTGTAGCAAGCAAGACTTGTTCGACATCATCGCTGACTTTCGGAAGAAGAATCCCCGCGCCACGATCCCCGAAACCGCGTTTCCTGAGCCGTATGTGCTTTCCCAAACCGAAGAGCAGATCATTGACGACCTGCTCGCCGTGCTCAATCAGCATGGGCTTACGTCGCACCAGGCCACGAACCTGCTGGAACGGCTGGGGCGGATTATTGAAATGGGCCAGCGGTTGGCGAAAGGGACCACACATTAGCAAGGAGGCTTTCATGCTCTCAGTGGTAAAGAAATGGGCGATTGGGTTCGTGGTGATCACATTGCTATTCGGTGTGGTTCCTGTCTTCCCCTTGACTGAAACGACACCCTCGATCCTTCACGCCGCTGAACCCATCGACCTCAACATGGCCACGGCAGACCAACTCAAGGCGCTGCCCGGGATTGGTGATGCCTATTCCGAGAAGATCATCAAGGGCCGACCGTACAAGCGGAAGGATGAACTGGTGCAGAAGAAAGTTGTCCCACAAGCGACGTATGACAAGATCAAGGAGCACGTTGTGGCGAAGCAGAAGTAACCCATTGGCCAACGGGATGGGGCAGCGGATTGCATACTCCTGGTATTAATAGCCATGAAGCAGATCTACCGCATTGATCATGAACCATCATGGACACATTCGTGGTTTGTGACTGTCCAACGGCGGGGCCGGGTCTACCATCGGCATTTTGCCGACAACGTGTACGGCGGGAAGCGGAAGGCCCTTGCCGTAGCAGAGAGGTATCGAAACTGGCTGATTGCCCGCCTGCGACCAATGACCCGGCGAGAAATCTGCCGGATCAAGAAGAAGAACAACCGGTCCGGGATCTCAGGGGTCACAAGAATTGACGCTATGGAGACAGGCCGGGGGCGACCTCGTCACCGACAGTATTGGCTTGCACAATGGCCGATTGGGGGCGGCAAGGCCAAGACTAGAAAGTTTTCGATTACGCGGTACGGCGAACAGGGGGCATTTCAGCGGGCAGTACAGGCACGACGGAAGGCACTACGAGCTTTGGCCTCCCGCTAGTCTTCCTTGATAAACTGTCGCCCGAACGTGGTGCAACAGACTCGTTCGTAGTTCTGCGACCTATTACAAGGTCAAAGATCAGGTGGTGGCGAAGCAGAAGTAAGAATGTTCTAGGGCCGTTGACTCTAGAGGAAACTGTCATGGGACCAGAGGAAGATAGTTCCGAGTATGAAAAGAGAGTTGCCTTCGCGCTTGGAACAGTTCTGGGGGACATTCTCAAGTCGTCATCTAATGAACTGGGCAAATTGTATATTAGGATGCATGTGGGGGACGGATTCTTTCGTGGACGGCCAATGACAGAGGAACTGGCCAGAGAAACCAGGTATGAGCTGATTCCATATGGAGCTGCTCTGGCCGCAGTGCTGTTATATAAGTGGCCTCACCGGACAAGTCCAGAAGGTCCGATCCTCTACCATCTTGAGAAAGCAATATTCAGCCTAAACCTTGAGAACACAAAACCGACATACGCTCACTACCTCGATCGCTATCATCATCCTAGGACCTCTGACCCTTCATCATTTCCCCGAGAGAGCATTATTCATCGCGAGTTTGCCCAGAGTCTCGCAAAAACTTGGAATCTTTTCGAGCGAATCCCCCCCCACTCGGCAAAGCGAATATATTGCGACCTTGAGGGATTTATCGGAGCAAATGGAAGCAGTGCTGAATGCCGCCTTGGATGGTATATGGCCAAAGCCCTAACCTAATGTCTGCCAGAAATTATCGAGCTGTGGCTCTGTTCTTCGCTTGCAGAGCCACATTTGGTCTTACTGTTCTTGCGCTTGGTTCAATTGTATGCGCAGCAGCCGAGATTTCAGGTCCCGTTACTTCCGTCCTTGACGGCGACACCATCGAGGTTCTGCACAACCAACACCCTGAACGCATCCGGCTCCACGGCATCGACTGCCCGGAGAAAGGCCAAGCGTTCGGCAATAAGGCGAAGCAGGCGACCGCAGCCCTGGTCTTTGGCAAAGAAGTCACGCTCCAGACCTACGGCAAGGATATGTACAAGCGCACCCTGGCTGATGTGTTTCTTCCCGATGGCACCAACGTCAATCACGAACTGGTCAAAGACGGCTGGTGCTGGTGGTATCGGAAGTATGCCCCCAAGGATATCGAGCTCAAGACGTTAGAAGAGCAGGCGCGCCAGTCGAAGAAAGGGCTGTGGGGTGAGCGCGCACCCGTGCCGCCTTGGGAGTGGCGTCGTGATGCGCGCGCGACGCGCTGAACGACGGAGACAGGCAGGAGACTCCGTTTGTAGTGGTGGGGCTGGGTTGGTCGACCATCAGGTGTGCCGATCAACGCAGTCGTCATTCGTCGGATTCGACATCTCAATGCCCGCTGTGTGAGGTGGGGGGCAATCCTCGTCATATCGGAATTTGGGTTAGAACACGACGCGCTGATTCCAACTCGCCATGCCTCCTGTCGTGGGCGGCGGTTCAGCGACGGCGACTCGCCGGCGTGAGGCTTTCGGGGTGGCGGAGCGGTTCCGCTGAGGTTCTTTCTTCATGCGCCGACTGAATTCAGCCAGCAGCATTGCGCGATGGAGTGCGGTCCGCTCCGCTGGGCTTTTGCGCATCAGATACTGATAGAGCGCTTGCTCGTCCGGCCGCTGCCGTAGGTACAAGGTGAGACGACGGATGCTCGGCATCGTGCTTAGACCATGGCTTCATCCGGATCGAGCGCCGGCTTTGCAGGCACGTGGTCTACGTAGGCGAGTTGGGGCGGGGGCCCGTAGATTCGCAGTCCCACATTGAGATAGCCGCGCGCATTGGCAAATTGGGCATCGGAGACGACGAGGATGCCTTCTCGGAACCCCTTGAGAAAGGGGTAGAGGAGTTTCGCGCCACCCCCACAGAGGATCACCGCTTCATAGGCGGCGGCATGTGGCCCCCACAAGTCGGTCATTTTCGCCAGGACCTGGCCGGCGGACTCCTTAGCGAGCTGGGTAACGCGATCGGTGATGTAATCGTGCGCGACGGGTCGGCCTTGGGTGCGTAATTCCTCTTCGCCGCGATGGGCCCGCTCAACTTCGTGTGGATCGACGGGGCGGCTGAGTTTCGCCTGCAGTTCGGTCGCCACGGTGGCAAAGATGTCGTTGATGCCGAGCCGGATGCCGACCGAGGCTTGGCTGATGAGATCCTGGCCGGTCATGGCCACGAATTCCGTGGTCCACGTGCCGATATCGACGAGCGCGACCTTATTGCGTGGGTGCTCCAACGTCGGTTCGCTAAAGTAGGCGCCGACGCCTTGTGGGATCACCGTCACATGCTGCGCGCGGAGCCCGCTCTTAATCGTCTGCGCGACATGCCCCATGCCTTGTTGGGCCATGTATTTATCCAACGGCAAGCCGGTCACGATGCAGGCGCCGTCCGGGATGAATTTCTTGGCCTGCGCGATGAGGGCCCGATAGTGGGGGAGCGTCCACCACATATTGTGCAGGTTGGAGAACCGTTCGGCGTGCCCGATCGCCCGTTCGCCGACGATATACCGGATGTCGTCCACCAGCACTTCATCGCTGTCTTGCATCGGATGGAGTTGCATCATGATGGTGGGGGCCACGGCGGCTGCCACCGAGGGGAACATCAACCGTTGGCCATCCTCCCGCACGATTTTGGTAAATCCGTACCCGAGGTCAATCCCGACGACCGGGCCCCGTGGTTTCGAGGAGCCGTCCGTGGATCGTGGCTCCCGACGTCGTGACGATTTTTTCACTCCCATACTTTCCTCCTTCGTGGTGTGTGTCTGCTGACTGCTACCACCCTATTACGTCTTCGGCATCAAGAGGCTCCCCGTGTGTCCCGATCTGCTGGATGCAGATTCTTCCTCATTGAGCCGTTCTGGCATGGAGTGACTGGCTATATCCCCGCTATTCATGCGGGGATTCGCTCGTAGAGTGGTGCGAAAAGTGGTGCACTCCTCCCCTGAGCCATTGTGGAAGTCCGCGCTATAGCTAGGGATTCTTGTCATTCCGCGTTCTGAAGGCTGGGGGACAGATTGGGGGAGCTGGTCGGGTGCGAAGATTGGCGCCCTGGGGAGCGTAATAGGTGAATAGGTCGTCGGGCGAGAGGGTTTCTGGGCATGAGTGGGGTTGGGCTGTCGCCGTGATGTCGAACCATAATCAATAAAGATTACTTGATAGAAAACATCACTACTACAGAACGGAGGTAGTGGGTATGGATACTCAGCCCGTGACGGCTGAACCGAGTCTGGATCAGGGACTGGCGGCAGATCGGTATGCAGCCGGTCGGACGGAAGAACACCTGCATACGGCGGGTGTGACACCACCTAGTTTAGCGACGTTACAGAAGATCGAGTATCAGAAGGAGGTGCAGGCGTTGCTGGCGAAGATCCAGACCACGATGCCGAGCCTACTGCCGTGGGTGGAAACGACCGTGATCAGCCTGGTGAATCCGCAGTGGCATGTGCAGAAGATCGACGCCGCCTTGGAGCATATCTTCCAACGGGAACCGGCCGCGAGTCCACGACGAGCGGCCAACGAAGTCGCGCATTATAAACGGATTCCGGATGAGAAATATAATTACGTGTGGAAACGGGCGCAAATCGTGAAGCGGCGCATACAGAAACGACACGAACGAGCAGAGTTAGCCGACATGATGGAGGACTGCTGAGATGTCAGGCCGTACCCATGCCATGGTGCCAGCGGGTCTGTCCGCCCTCCTCTTCCAGGGCGATCCCCTTCTGACTCTCACGGCTGCATTGGCTGGATTAGCGCCGGATATTGATGAACCTTGGTCAGTGATCGGACAACGGTTCTGGTTTCTGTCGTGGTGGATTAAGTACCTCGTGGGACATCGGACGCTCAGTCACTCATTGATGTTAATTCCCCTGGCTGGGGTGGTTGGGTTAGTCTGTGAGATGGCACCGATGATGATTGTGGCAATCTTGGTGGGGGTTGGCACGCATGTGGTGTTAGATGGATTAAGTGGGGGAGTGTTCTTGTGGTGGCCGTCGAAAGTCCGATGGGTGTTGGGTCGATATCCGGTCTATGGACGGTTAGACCAGCTCCTGATGGGACTGGGATTGGTCTGTGCGGTGGCGGGAATCCTGATGCGGATTCAGACGGAAGTGGCAGGTATGCGGTTGCCTGGGTAACTGGTAAGAAGTTGTCGAGTAGGAGTGGATGTATGAATGTCGAACATCGATGGTCGGCCGTGTGTTACCGAGCCCGTGTCCAACATCAACGGCAAATTGCGATGTGTGTGTCTGGCGAAGGGGGAGTGTTGGTTGGTCAGGGTCGTGAAGTCGAGGTTATTCTCTTTCTGGGGGAAAATTGTGAAACCCTGACTGTCCAGAGAGAAAAGTGGACGGGGTTATTGGAGCATTATATACAAGAAGCTCAGCGACTGGGTGGAGTGGCAGTTGGGGTCATTGTGTCGGGTGTGCTGCCGGAAGAGGAGGCAGGTAAACTGCATTTACGGCCAGCCTTGTTGACGCAGGTGATGGGGGTCGGGGTGTGTGATGGGCGACGGTTTGAGATTGGACATCGGTATGAATCTGAAGGGGAGGAGATGGTGTTCTATGGTCCAATCTCACGAGATGGAACAAAAGTGGAATCGTGGAAGGCAGAATTGGGAATGGAAGGAGTGTTGGTAGGGCCTTGGCCATTTCGATTTATCCAGCGAGTCCCTTCTGGCGGCGAAGTGCGAACAGAGTGAGCACGAAGCCGCCACTCTGTCACGGACTGGTGAACGATCCAGCGACGATAGAGGCATCCACGCTAACGACCATCCTCCTCATAATCTCAGAAGCACGGCATTATCTGACATCAGACAGTCTGATGAAGGCGCTACTGCTTTGAGTCCCGCCGCGAACCCACGCATCGTGTGGGTGAAGCGGCGTCTCCCTCTACGTCGGTGATCACATCAGCCAGGCGAGTAACCACCAAGATTTCGACTGATGCCAAATTGCGAGGGCAGATCAGGCGCCAGAGTGTGTCTGAGGCCCGATCTGTTGCGGAGTGCCCGTCGCAAACGGCGGCCCAGCTAGGAGTCACCTCCTCCAATCTCTGAAGACGGTGCTGAGTCGGCGCCCCCTTCAATCGACATATGTGGTGTCGGGCGTGTGATCCGGCCGCGGAGTCCTCGCAGCATGCGAGGGCGGAGCGGCCATCCTTCCAAGACGGTGTGGAGCTGACTGACCGACTTGAACGGTCATCGATCGCTTACAAGGCGATGGCTCTAGGAGTTGAGCTAAGCCAGCCTGTGGACTGATGTCTGCTGCAGGGCGGTTCGTAAGGCGGCTCGGGATTCTGCGTCACGTACGGCGATACGTTCACGCTGGACAGATCGGCGTTTGGCCAAATCATCGAGCGAGTGATGGGACAACTCACGGAGCTTGGCCTGTGCGTGGGCTGACATATGGAATCGTTGCATGGGGCATCCTCCAAGACATGATGGATTAGAGTATGAAGTGTCACTGGCGACGTACCCTGCGAGCAACGCGAGCCTGATTAGGAGTGGGCAAGAGATTGCTGAAGGTGGTGGCGAGTGGCGCGTCGACTCCATCGCCGCCAATAGCGCTTGGTCAGGCCTTTGATTCGATCGAGTGGGTATTGGCCATCACCGGTGTACTCCCAAAGAATCCCGGTACGTCGGCGCCCACGTCGTTGTTTCCGGGCATGGCTGTGATTGGGGGTGGGCTTCCGGGAGTGACGCATGATGATCTCACACGATCCGAGTGAATGGGTCCTCGATGAGGGCAGG
Organism: Nitrospira sp.; assembly: GCA_024760525.1. Taxonomy (NCBI): domain Bacteria; kingdom Pseudomonadati; phylum Nitrospirota; class Nitrospiria; order Nitrospirales; family Nitrospiraceae; genus Nitrospira; species Nitrospira sp. Next base: position 203,289 of record CP060500.1, on the reverse strand, counting down.
CTCCCCTTCACACCAGTAACCCGGTGTTGAGGCCGGGGCACACCTAGCCTGCCCTCCCTCCGGTCATCACTGTTCAGGTCTGTTCGACAACAGCTAGCCGCCTGAACTCTCATCGAGGAAGCCGCGAGATCAACCGCGGCTGGCCAGAACGTTAATTGGGATGATGCTCGACACGGAAAAACAGGGGCTTCTGTTGAATCGGGACGGAGAGTTCCAGATAAATCACACACTGCCCATTTTCCCAAATGCGTTGCGCTGGTCGTAGCGTGGCCAGCATCAAGTCCTGGGCTGTCACAAACTGTTCGGCTTTGGCAAACGCAATGGCATTAGCCAATTGCCGTTTGGCTCGTGTCGTGGCGAGATCACAGGAGAGGGATTCCTGAGCCGAGTATCCTATCGACCATCCTTTTGCTTGCAGGACAATGACGGGAGTCGTCGCCTTGTCGCTGTGGATGAGATGTGATGGCTCGCTCGGTTCAGCTAAGACGGGTTGGCTGATAATCAGCAGCAAGGCTAGGATGAATAGTAGGTGCATGATGAACCTCCGAGGCTGTGACGTGTGAGACTGCCCCCACACGCATCCTGCCCGCAGAGCGGGCCTCTCACGGGATAAGGTGGTGCGGCAACGGGACGTGGGGAGTTATGTGAAGCTGAGTTAACGGGCAGAGGAGGTCGGACGTCGGTAATTTTCTCTGATGGGATGAGAGGCAGCGGACAAATCCAGGTTGAGCGGCCGCTGTCGAGTGCGGAGATCTCTGGACCGTTGGAGCCAAGGGACCAGCACGACGGTCATGATCACAACCAACACAGCGCCCAAACCGATCGCCGGGATGATGAGAGCAGGATAGGACGTCATCAACACCTCCTCAAGGAATGGTTAGAGAATGGGTAGAGTTGCAGATCTGAAAAACGCTCAACGCCAATGATGTGCTGTGACGCTAAACGGCGTGATCGATCTCGTTCGGTGACAGTCAGCGACACAGTCGCTTCCATCATCAGCCCCGCTCCTCTTTCCCTGCTCATACATGGTGAGATCGTTCTGGTCAGGGGCACTGGCCATTACAATGACCAGCCAGCAGCGCCGAATCGGCCCGACTCCTTAGAGGATGGCTGCTTCTAAGCCTACCTTTCGTCGGTGTTGAGCTGGGTGATCGATTCAGTGAGTGGTACGCGATCGTCCCTGCGTACCAGAGGGTGGACGGTATTCTCGATATTACCTGCCGTCTCAGGGGGCCAGGAGATCATCCTGGTACAGCGATCGTGTGAGAACGGAGGCTACGAGGAGCGTGACGGCCCCCCGTAGCCGACAGATGTTACGCGGCCTGGCGTTGTTCGCCCTTCCGCTGAACCACCTGATACTTGGACGCGATCAGCTCCAAGCGGGTCCGTTTCTGACCTTCGGTGCTTTCCCAGGCATTCTCCTGGAGCCGGCCTTCAACTTCGACGTAATCACCCTTGTTGACTTCATTGGCGAACGTCATCGCCTTGTCTCCGAACATCGTGAGCGGGACACGAGTCGTCTTGGTGACGCGTTTGCCCTTGTCATCGTCGTACTCACTCTTGATGTACAACGTGCAGCTGACCACGGGCTTCTTTCGTGTGCTCCGTATCTCGGGCTTGTTCCCGATTCTGGCCCGGCACACAAACTGGTTCTTGTCGTTCCAGGGTTTCGAGCTGGACTGCGGGTTGCTGGATGATTCTTCTGACATGGGACACCTCCTAAAGTGACTCGTGATGAGTCAGTGATGAACACAGGTCGTGACTTACGCGGCCTGTAACGCGAGATCAATATTGAGTGGAGCCTGTGTCTCGCGCACGAAGGCTCGCACAATGGTGGTGATCCGACGCCTCATGCGTGGCGTGGTCACCGAAAGAATCGTCAAGGTGCATGAACTAGCGGCCGTGGCCGCTCGGGCGATCACGATGTCCGCAATGTCTCCGGAGTTGAGATTGGTAAAGTGGATCGTTTGACGGGATGCGGAATAGGCGCCAAGAGTTCCGTGGATCATGGACGAACGAGCGCTGCCGAGAAGGGCGATGGCCAGACTCAACGGGGTGTCACACTGAATGGGTTGACGCCTCATGCACACTCCTTTCAACGACAGGATCATGAAGCTGTCAGGCTACCCGCGCAGCGGGTCTCTGGAGTGATTCGTCCTGATGCTGCGATCGGTGGACTGAGAGCGGGGATCGTCCTCGTTCGTAGTCCGACGATGTTCGACGAAGGGCAAGCGGAGATGGACGGTGGAGGGCCCGGACACTGTCACGAACGAGCTGATAGGACCAGAGTATCGTGCGAATGACATACGTGCATACGATGAGGAGCGAGATCAGGAACAGCAAGGGGAGGAGGATCTGGACTCCGAGCGTCATCATCGTGGACGGACTGGGGAGTGTGTGTCCGATATGGACGATGTCATTGATCGGGTCCGGGTTGGAGAGCGTGGCTGCTCGATGTGGGATGCGTGATGGCGTCAGGTCTGCGAAGGACAGATCTGGGCCGGCATCATCGGACGTATTCTCGTAAATCGAGGCCTCAAAGGCAGTGGCAGACAGTAAGGGCGTATCAGGCGAGGGCAGAGACCACAGAAGGCTTGAATTACGGCAGAGGTCGGGAGTTTGTCGACAAAGATGTCCATGGACAATCGCAATATACTTCGTGCTTCCGACCGACCCGTTATAGCCAGCAAGAGCTTGCCATGTTTTTCCATGACGGAGGATTTGTTCATGCAGAATATGGCTGGCCGCGGTGAGATTACGGCACGGTTCGAAGAGTTGCTCCGGTTGAATGCCGAGTATGTCAGCAATGGTTCCATGATTGGTCGAGGAGATTTGCCCAAGACCTGCATCAAACTGTTGACCACGCTGTTTCAGGGTCTGCATGAGCCGATGTGCAGCTTGTTCAGTCGGTGGAAATTGACTGTGCCGGGATCCTGTCTCATCGGTCCATCCGATCGCGAACGGGTGATTGCGACTCTCTGCATAGATGAGGGCGCGGAGAAGTGCCGGGTGAAGATCCAGTTCTTGAGCGTGCTGGTGGAGACAATGCGTCCAGGCTGTAGGTGTGGTTGAGAGGGTTAAGGGGTCCTGCGTGGCAGCGGAGCTTGGAGAGAGGCCCCAGATTATGAAGTAACAGGTCAGGAGCCAGACAAGAGGCAGACGCATAGATACTCCTCCGTACAGTGAGTGGAATCGAATCGGCGGTCAGTCGACTTGATGATGCAGGCGTGGGAGCGTGACCGGCCGTGATGTCTGATGTGGGTAGTACACGTACAGGTTTGGAAAGAACGCGCGGAGTTGTGCCGTAGAGCCTTCGCCCCACATCGGGCAGTAGGAACAGATGGCAAACGTTTCTTTGAGATTGAGCGTGTGGCCGTGTTGGGTGATGAAGTCTCCGATCGTCATGGTGTAGTGCGTGGAGGTTGGGGTGTGAAAGCGGACGATGTTGGGAAAGGAATCGACGCTGATAAAGCGGTGATGCCCCGTGAGATGGAACAGCCATGCCTGGGGATTGTAGCCGCAGCCCAGGTCGACAACTGTCCAATGCGTGGGTATGAGTTGCGCCAAGTGCCAATAGGTCGTCATGAATCCAAGAAATTCGTCATTGATTTCAAGCTCGGTGTACGGATGCCCTTCCATGACGGCACGCCATTGCTCTGCTGGAATGATTCGGGCGATTGCACGGGAGAGTTCCTCATTACTGGGCGCATGAAATGGGAGTGCTGTGTCGACATTGAGCGGAGCGCTAGACAGTGACATGGATATTCTTTCTGGTGAGGAGGAGCCCAATGCCACGTAAACAGGAGAGACAGAGGTGGTGGCCATCGTTCTCTCCTGAGGGCTCATTGAGTTGGAAATGTTTTCCAGACGAGTGGTGCAGAACGAGCGGCAGCAGTTGCTAACGAGTCTACGAGGTCATTCATGAGGACGCCGGAATGTGCCGTCACTTTGTGCCACTTGATGGTTGACGAATAGGTGTGGGTATATGCGGCATAGGCTTGAGTAGCTGGTGTATTGGCCCGCCATTGTCCTGTGGCCCATGCTTCGATTCCGGTGTAGTCATAGTAGACGGTGATGGTGTGATAGCCACGGCGCCGGCATTCTTCGAGTCCATGGAGGACCGCTTGTAGTTCCGCAGCAACGTTTCTGTGGTCGGCTGCATGGGCGGGGATCTGACTACTGCTGTGGCGATACACTTCATTCTCATTTTCTCGGATCACGCAGGCCCAGCCGAATTTGAGACCGTCTGGGTGTTGCAGGCAGGCGCCATCGACCCAGAGCTCGACCGTATTGGGTGGAGATACGGGCGTAGGAACTGAGCTGGAATGGTGAGGCGTCGTGGCATTTGTGAGAAGTAATCCACTGTCCGTCCAGGCTTGAGCGAGACGAGCTTGGATCTGGGGGGTGAGGTTCCGAAGTTCGTTAGTCGTATAGCGAGGGCCGTTCTTGCCGGCATAGATGACGAGAGTGCCGAGGGCGGGACCAGCCTGCTCGAATAGCGTGATCTTATGTCCGTAGCCGTTTGGTGTGGGTTCAGGGTGACGGACGGCGTTGAATCCTTGTCCGCGTAGGGCGGGGATCAGCGAAGTGGCAATGTCGGATGCGGTCATAGGTTCTCCCTTCGTGATGGAAGATGTCATAGACAAAGTTCACTACCCACGAAGTGGGTCGATGCCGCTCTTTTCGAAGAAGAAGGGATTGGGTTACCGGAGGAGTGCGCCTACTGGGGCTTCAAAGGCGAGCGCTTCCATGTGTCCTGGAGCAAAACAGCAGGGATGGCTGGAATGTTAAGGGAATCACGGAGGGTCGGCCAACTACCGAGCGAGAAGACGTTCATGGTGTCTCCAAGAGTGAGGTCACAAAGACACAGCGTGATGTGACGTACGGAGCGATCGCCGTGCGGACATCCCGCCAGGACAGTTGCCCCAGGCCACAACCGACCCGTGGGAGGTACACCCGTGACATGTTGTGTTGCTCGATCAGGTGGGCGACCGACTTCATGCTGGCGATGATGAGTTCGAGATCGGCTGGATGTTGCCAGTGGCGTTTGGTGGGAAAGGTAATGATGCGTGTGGAGAGAAAGGCATATGGGTGGTTGCCGGAGTGACGGAGCGCTTGGCCAAGAACGCGTGGAAGATCCGGGTACCGTTGGGCAGCGGCTTTGGCAAGGCCGGCACCCATGACGGCTTCCCCGTTAGCTTTGATGACCCCGTTTGTGGTGATAGCGATCCATTCACCTTGCGTGTGGAACGTCCAGAGGTCGCCGGTGATCTCGTGCACCAGTGTCATGGGGATTCCTTGGTTGACAGGTTGGCGCATGACATCACCTGCGGGCGACTAGAGTCGCTCCGCCCATCTATAAATCGGTCTGGGAACTGCTGCACCGCGAATTGGATCAATTCGTGGGTGTGGCAGTTCCAATCGGCCCTGCAATAACACAGCACTGTCTGTTCCTCAGCCCGGGCTAACTCATCCCACACCTGCATGGGCACGCGGGCGAGAATCTGCGCGTAGTGTGCGCAGTAGTCTTGCCAATTCAGCGTGCCGTTTTTGTATCCCAGCACCATATCCCAGCGCGGGGCAAAGGCCCGCCAGATGCCCTGCGCGCTCTTGACCGTGGTATCGATCCCTATCGCTCCTGGTCGGATTTGCGCACGCCGCAGTCGAGTCATAGTCCCTCCTCCGTCTTATTACGTGCTGATCGCTGAGGGAAGTGGCTACCCTGCGTGCAGGGTCGCTTAGAGGGAGCCAATCAGGCCTCATCCTGAGAGGTGTCGATCATTTCATCGACGTCGTTGATTCCACATCTTTTACAGGCGTCGGGATTGTATGACGTGTCGATGGCGTAGAGTGGATCCGGGTTGAAGAAACAGGTCGTTTCGGGGCGTGTCCCCATTAAGAATGGACAGGGCTGGATGTGATGCCCGATCTGCGGTGGGGGCAGTGGACCGAGTACGGAGTAGCAATAGGGTCCGTGGGGGATGAGAGTAGCGAGCTGATCCTGAGATAGGGCGTGGATATGTTGGCGGAGTTGGTTGGTGCGTTGGTGATGTGTGGCGATCTCGGCAATGAGCGTAGCCTCATTCATCTGGAGAGCGTCGAAGGTATGTGATGTGAGGTTTGGAGTGCGGTCTCTCATAGGAAATGCTTTCCCGCCCCTAATGGACGTACCATCGGCATTCTGGCCCGGCATACCCGGCGTGGCCTTGTCGTTTCAGGGGGCGATCAATTGGCCGGCGTGGTGATGGGCAAGGTGGTCGATCCAGCGAGCGACGTCGGCCGTCCCGCCGGCCGAACCATCCCATACTGCGATCGCAGCATGAGCATCAGTGACCAGCCGACTGTTCCGGGCCATCAGGGCTTCTCGAACTTCCGCGTCGGTTTTGGCTGTGTGACAGACGATCAGGCGGTCCATCGCGAGGCGGAGGAGTTCCTCATAGCGGGTTTGGCTCTGTTTCGGCCATCGGCTGGCCTGGCCGGGAAACGGAATATAGGCCACAAAGGGAGTCTGAGTGGTGAGACAGGCCTCGGCGAAGGCTTGATCGACACCAAGAGCCATTCCGGTCAGGCCGAGGACGTCTAATCCGCGGGATTTGAGGGCTGTGAGCGTACGGGTTAAATGGTCGGCGATGCGTTGAAGAATGGGATTGTTGGGATTGAATCCGCCGAGTTTCTGTGGGCGATGGCCAGTAATGGCCAATCTGAGCGTGGGCATAGGATGTCCTCCTTCAATCTACTACGATCGATGGAGAACGAACCCTGCCTGTGAAACAGGCCTATGGTGCCTTGGGTGAACGATTAGTGTGGTCGGGTCTGACGATGACGGCGGGTAAACCGGTCGTAGAGCAAGGCGCCGACGAAGAGAATGGCACCGACGGCAAAGAAACTGTTCAGTGCGATGAAGCTATCGAGTTGAGAAATGGCGAGTGCCGGCATGGGGTCACCTTTTCAACGAGTATAACGCGCCTGCATGGAGTGCGCAACAACCGAGGAGGCCTTCGGCGAAGATCCACGGGTGAAATGGGGCGTTGGAGAGGACTTGATTGAGGGCTAGTCCTACCAAGGCCAGATTGGCCACATCGGAGAGTATGGTGGCAAGGTGCTCCCATTGCTTCTTGTTCACGATTCAGCTCCTGCCGTCGTTGAATGCAAGGAATGGGATGCGGATCAGGCGTGCTTCTTGGTGGGCTGAAATTCGAGGATGTTCTCCTGCAACCATTCCCGAGCGGCACGTGGTCCAAGATCCATCGTGCCGCGGAGGTCTTGCCGAGCCCATCCGTGGCCTTGTGACACGAGGAATTGGCCATTCTTTTGGAAAGCAGCTAAGGGGTTGGGACGGATGATTAGGCTAAATCCTCGTTCGCTCATGGGGGAAGTCTCCAGTCTATGAGCTGGTTGATGCCCGTGAGGTCCTGTTACGCCGCCGAGCGTGACAGAGCGGGGTTGGGGGCAACATTTTGGATTGTGGCGCGGAGGTGGCCGAGATCTGGGGGCTTGGCGAGTAACGCGGCAATACCCAGACGGCGTTGTTCCAGCTCGAGTACATCCGGAGCGAGTCCGCCGGTCATGCCGACGATGGCAGTGGCCGGCCGGATCTGCTGGAGTTCGGCGATCAGTTGTGGACCATCGATGACGGGCATCTCCATGTCAGTGAGCACAATATCGTACGGGGCATCAAGGATCTTCACCAGGGCGTCGGCGCCATTGGCGGCCGTGGTGATGTCGTGACCTTCGGACGCGAGGGCAGTGCTGAGGATTTTCCGGATGGATTCCATGTCGTCAACAATGAGGATTCTGGCCATGATGTCGTGCTCCTTCGTGGGTCGGTCATCCGTTCGATGCCGTGGTGAGGCCTACCGACTGGTGTTGCTGAATCCACTGGATACAGGTGTGGATGAGGGAACGAAATTCATCCAAGGCCAGGGGGTGGGACATGTACGCGTCGCGAAACGGATATTTGTACCACATCAGGGAAAACTGGCTTGGCGCATACTGAAAATTCGGGCGGACGATCGGACAGGTGGATAGATGGTGATGGGTGTGCGCCCATTGGGCGTAGGCCTCATCGTAGCCGCAGGTACAATGAGCGGTCGTTGCCTCTGAGACGGCGGGTTCAGGAGAACTGATGGGATGCCCTGCCGGCGTGGGGTGGAGTGCGATGGCTGAGTGGTGTGTCACCTCGTCCGTAAACCGATGTTGGTAACAGCTGTCGGTATGATGATGCGTGTCGAGCCACGTGTCTTCAGCTTGTTGAAAGCCACACGGACAATCCCCCCAGTGGTAGCGATGGATTTCAAAGACATCACAGATGAATTCCGTGCCATATCCGTCACAGTCAGGACCATCGATGGCTTCTAAGAGTTCTCGAAAACATTCCTCCCATCCCGCATCACGTGGAACTGGGAACTGGCCACGGCTATGTCCAAAGATGAGATTGCCGAGCTCCATACAGTGCCTCCAATGCGTATTACGGATTGGGTAATTTCGCGGTGTCAGTCGTGTTGGGTGGACGATGGGGCAAGCGACTGGGGATTTGAACCATACCGTTCTGGTCCATCACTCGGATGTCGTGGCTATAGAGCGTTGGGAATGTGGTACCGGCGGGCCATTGGATATGGAAATGCCCATGCTGAATGGGTTGCATGACAAACGGTTGGCCGTGAGCAACAGTTTTCGCCAAGTGGAGGGCAAAGTTGGTGTCGGCATGATGAGGGACGATGAGTAGGATGCGGGCGTGGTCGGCGCACGTGATCAACCAGACCTGGAGTGGTTTATGGGCGAAGGCGCTGGCTTGTGAAAAATGGGTGCTGGGTGGTGTGGATGTGTCGGTGAAATTGGGGAAGGATGGGATAGATTCCATGCCGTGTTTGGCTTGCCAAATACCGTGATAGATCTGCTGGGCGTAGCCGGGCCAGAGTGGATCGAGCGGGCGTCCTTGGTAGGCGGCTTCAGCGGCCTGACGCTCGGCAAAGGTCAGTGACATATGCATAGATTCCTCTCGTGGCCGGTTCCGATGGTTAGCTATTACGTTCTAGGGTGATGAGGCTCAGCTCGGTATGAGCCCGTGATTCATGGCGACCTGACAGAGGGTGCGGTAGAGCTGACGGTTGAAGAGTGGGTAGGCGCTGATGAGGCCATAGATGTGAGGGGTGGTGTCGAGCCATTCAGCCAAAGCGATGGCCACTGCCGGACTCCTACTGACACCCACATGGCAGTGGATAGTGAGTTTGGTCATGGCATTGCGCTGTTGCAGGATAAAGTCCAGAAGGGCCTTTGCCTCCTCGTGTCTGAGCGGGTGTAAATCTCTGTGTGCATCACGAATACGATAGGGAATATCCCACGCTGCGAGATGAAAGATGGCGTGAAAGGTGTAGGCCGGCACGAGAGGTGGGGTGCCAGGTTCTCGAATTGAGATCAGAACTTCGCCGAGCTGGGGCCGATAGTGTCGGCGAATCGCTTCTTCGCATTGAATGGTGATGGGGAGCGGATGTACCGGTACGGCGGCGTGGGCTTCAGCCCAGGCTTGAGCGGCTACCAGTGTCTCAAACTCACAGGTATGGAGATCAGGGGATAGGCCCGGTCGTGGAGTGTGGACGGTCGCAAGATACCGGGTGTCGTCTGATCCGGTGTCGTCCAGCGCTGTGATGGTCGCGGAGGCATATTGATAGGCGTTACAGGGAATGTCGAGCGAACACAGGGGTTCGCCCGGGATGGCGCCGCGATCCATCTCCCAGCGTTCGTGCTTGTCGGACGGTCCGATGGGTTGTGTGGAGATGGTGGTCCACCGTGAGGGAGGTTGTGATCGACGCATGAAGGAGCTCCTATGGTGTCGTGATCGACGAGGCGCTCACACAGCGAGCTGCGGCGGCATGCAGCCGCCGCCTGGATTCGGTCAGAGGCTATGAGGTGAGATGCATCATCGTGCCGGGTTCGCAAGGGACGGTGTTGGCGATCTGGAATGGCGGTAACGGTTGAAGGGACACGCCCATGACTTGTTCAAGCCGTACAGTGGCATCGTCCGGTCGCCCTTCTTTGAGATAGCGATAGACGGCTCGGAGTTCGTCGCGCGCAATCAGGTCTTGTCCGCTTCCATCGATCGTCATGCACTGAGGTGTGGTGAGACCTCTTCGGAATTCGACGCGTTCAGCTTGGTAGAGGGTGGACCCTTTGGACGTACGACGGAATGGCAATTGATGTTGGACCAGCCAGGTTTCGAGCAGATCAAACTCCCCCTCCAGTGCAAGACTGTTGTAGAAGTGCAAGTGATGAGAGCGATCCAGTGCTTGCAGGAGTTGCTGCTCTGAATCGGGCGCAAAGAGGTCAGAGTTCCAACCGAGACAGACCGACGCGCCTTGGAGGGTGGTGAGGAATTCGGGCAGGAACAGACGATCGAGGATGCCACCGATTTCGATTTCGCCGGGATATTGGTCGAAGAGCTCCTCGGAGTCAGGCTGGCTGTCGGGGGCGGTGACGATCTGCCTGATACGGGACTGAGGGTGGGGGGTAAACCCAAGGAGTCGATCGTTAATGGCTTCGAAAAGGTTCAAGAGGAGGTCCATTTCATAGAGGACATCCAGGGGGTCTCGACGACAGAGATCGACGATGGCCTGTTTTATCCAGTAGGAGGACGAGGGATCCTCCATGATCTGGCGTTGGGCTGCCTGGGGATCTTGAGTGAGCAGTGCGAGGAATTCCTTGGTCATGTTCATCTATTACGTTCGCCGACTGGTGAGTGAGGTGTGACCTTGATGTCCTTACGCGGATCCCGGATTACGCCGGATGAGGTAGAGGCGGTTTCCGCGTGAGCGGACAGGTCCTGGCGTGATGGGCGTTGGCCGTGGCTCCGGTGGGGTAGACCATCCTGAGGCGACGGGAACAGGGTGCAGAATACCGTGTGACAACATGACGCCCCCTTGGAGGTCGGTGGTCTGTAAGGCTTCCCACAGCAAACTATCGGGGTGGTTGCTCAGTGTGGTGATGGAGGGCCGATGGCCAATGATGATGAGTTTGCTTTTGGCACGGGTGAACGCGACGTTGATGAGTTTGGAGGGAGAACGGTCCGATTCACACCGGCCGAGCATGGTTTTCGTCAGATTCCCTGTGACGGTGGTATCAAAGATCACGATGTCACTCTGTTGCCCTTGTACACTGTGAATCGTGCCGACGTGTACACGATCGCTGAGGTCGGCTTGACTGATGAGATCCTGAAGCTGTCGGACCTGGTTGCGGTACGGGGCAATGATGCTGACCGTCGGCTGTGTACTGGATGGAAGACGGAGGGCTTGCTGCGCCAGGGCTACGGCCACGGTGGCATGGTAGTGGTTGGAAGGCGATCCTTTATGGTCCTTATCGACCCAGGGTTGCGCATCACTGGTATCGACGAAGACTAAGGCTTTTCCCGGCGCCGGGGATTGCTCGACGATCGTTTGCCGGGCGGTACGAATGTGACGATCAGTGCGATAAGACAGCCCGGCCCGTTGATACAGCTTGGCAGCCAGGGTGGCGATGTCGGGGTGCATCCGATATTGCGTGGTTAACGCGGCGACTCGTGGGTCGTTGTCGTTCTTGATGCCTGTCAAGCCGTAGATGTCGGTGGCCAGCCATTGTTTGGCAGTGAGGGTCTGAGATTCTGCGATCGGGGACAGTTGAAAGAAATCGCCGACGATCAACACTTGCCGGCGGGCGAGGCAGAGCGAGGCAAAGAGGGCTGGGGGCGTGGCCGTTGAGCCCTCGTCGATGATGACGAGATCAAACCGTTCGTGTTCAAGGACTGGGGCGGTGTAGGTGCGCGTGATCGTGGTGGCAAGCACCGTACAGTGTTGGAGGATTCTTCGCTCGACGGTGGCGATTTGATGTTGGAGTTCGGTGATGTCCTGATGGAGGCGGATGGCCTGAGCTTGGTGGGAGGCCAGTAACTGAGGCAGATCGGCGATGGAACGGGTACCGAGTTGGGACGTCAAGCGTTGGGCAAGGAATCGTTTGGCTTCGAGGGTGTCGGTGATGCGTTGTTGGAGGGTGTCCAATTGGGCCGTCAATTGGAGGAGATCTTCGGCACAGTCGGATTCGATGAGTTGGGCATCAAAGAGATCGGCTTGAATGGTGCTTTGACGTCGGAGAAAGAGCCGTCGCCACCGGGAGGCAGTCCAATATTGGTGGAGTTCGTCGGTATATCGTGTAACCGCGGCGTGACTGTCGTCCTGTGTCTGGCGGAGGGTGGTGATGTCATGCTGGAGTGCCGCGAGTTGGGCGTGAAGAGTCTGAGCATGTTCTTCGGATGCGGTAAGGTCGTCATGGAGCTGTCGGAGGGATTCGAGTCGTGCTGTTTCTTCTTGAATCGGGGCAGCCTGTTGTTGGAGCTGAGCCAAGGTGTGCGCCAATGCGGCGGTCTCCTGAGCCGCGAGGTGTTCCATCGTGACGGCATGTAATGGCGCAGGGGCATCGTCGGCGGCCAGTCCATAGCGGACAATTTGACCTGGTGACGTTGTGGGCGTGCTTCGGAGCACGGCCTCAAGAGCTTCGTCTACGGCGGTATTGGTGTTGGAACAAATCAAGACGCGGTCGCCACGCTCCATGGCCAGGCGTGTGACAGCGCCGATCACCTGGGTTTTCCCTGTCCCGGGAGGTCCCCAGAGATAGAGAAAGTCATGTGTGAGCGCGCGGACCAGGGCGGTGAATTGTTCCGGGTTGAGGGATGGGTCTGGGGCAATATCGAGTCGATCGGCCAGGGGGGTGGGGCGCGAGGACGGGGTAAAACACTTCAAGGCGAGTTCGGTGAGATAGTCCTGTGGGTGGGCTTGAATGGCTGCCAGTCGCTTATCGAGAGCCAGCAACAGACGAATGCGATCGATAGTGAGTCGGGCTTGAGGAATCTCCGGTTGAAGATCAGCGATCAAGGATAAGGTGAGTTGATCGACCGACAGGCCGAGGATCACGCAGGGATGGGGTTGCCCGTCGATAATCAGTTCGCCTTGGGTGTCATCCAAGGCGCCACTGAGGGGAAACGTGGTGGTTCGGAAAGTCACGCGTTGGTGCCGGCCGTATCGGCCTTGGACCCGGCCGTCGAGGAGAGGGACGCTCAGGGGGCGTCCTTGGTTGGTACTTTGTCGGCAGTGGAGTTCATCGCGAATGGCGTTACGGAGTGAGTGAATCAGGTCGTGCAAGGATGCGGGAACGGACACCCCACGCTGGAATGTCTCCGGCATAGCAGCCTCCTTATGGCCTGTCTATCAGTTATCACTGAACATTGAGCCTGCGCTCGCATCGAGCGCCTGATTGATGGGCCTGCCTTGCAGACGGGACGATGCCTGTCATAGGAGGCGGAGCGAAGCGAGGCCTAGTCGGCGCGGCGCTGGGTTTGGCTCGGAGGCTGTGGGGGTAGTATGGCTCGGGCGGGTCTTGGAGAGACAGATGGGGGGGCGAGTGAGGGGCGTGATGAGGTGTAAAAATTTGGATTTGATCGGACAGGTAGTGTCAGAACACATGCTCGGTGACCGGCAAGTCTCGACCCTAATCAGACGTACACGACTGACCGCTATCAGAGGGGGGCTTACGCCGATCCGCATAAGAGCCCGTAATCCATGGTCTCACCGGCGCAACTCGTTGAAACGACAACGAGCACGGCGTATTCTTCACGCAAAGTAGTGGCGTGTTATATGGGTAAAATTGGCAAATCCGGTTCTTATACAGCTCGGTATAAACATATTTCGGCACAAACAAGGCCGGAGAACAACGAATTGACAAGCATTACCACTGTAGGTCTGTCTGTTCCGCCTATTGCGGCAAAGCCGTAAATTCGGACTTCCTGACGGGTTATGTTTACTTGCGCGGGACTACCCAGGCGAGAAGCCAGATAAATCGCTCCTGACGTAGTGCCGCAACTAGTTATAGTCCCTCGTTCAATGCAGGATACATATGTATATCGCCAAACTCGCCATCACCAATCTCCGCTGCTTCTGCAAAACGACGATCGAATTCCAACCGGGGATCAACGTGATCCTTGGGGAGAACAATGCGGGCAAGACAGCCCTTCTATGTGCTCTTCGGCTCGTGTTTGACCGCTCCGGCCGACTGCGTCCCGATCTCCCCGATTTCCACCAGGGCATCGCCGACTTCACGAAAGCCCCCGCGATCTCCGTCGCCGCAACCCTACGATCGTCACCGGCCGATACCATCGACGACAAAGCTCTCGTAGCAACCTGGCTCACCAAGTTGGACGCCCCCTGGGAAGCGCAGCTCACCTACGAGTTCTTCCTCCCAGACGAAGAGGTTCCGGCGTTTATCGCGGCGTGCGGGGTGGCACCCGACCGCGACCAATTCTTCCGCGTCCTGGAGCAGTTCATCCCCAAGTACGTCGCCCGCATCTTCGCTGGGCTTCCGGAGAACCGGCTCGTCGCCGAGCCCGACGCCCTGGCGAAATTCGACTGCCACACCGTCGATGCGATCCGTGACGTCGAATCCGAACTGTTCGCAGGCACGAATCCCTTGCTGCGCACGATGCTGCGACAGGTGCTCGACCATGATGCCGACGAAGCCGAGACTCTCGAACGTCGTCGCCATTTCCGCACCCTGACGCAGGAAGCCCGTACCAACCTCACGGGGCGCATGAATCTGAACGCATTGTTCCAACTCGTCAAGGACACGGGAGCGGCTGACGGCGGAACCCCCATCATGCGCGACGCCATCGACGAAGACGACTTCATTGCCGCTCTTCGTCTCCACATCAAACGTGCAGCGTTCACGGTCCCCGCTACCCACAACGGGCTCGGATACAATAACCTAGTGTACATCTCCCTGCTCTTGGCCAGTTTGCAGTTCGAAACGTCGGTGCCCCGGCGGGGCCAGAATGCGGTCCTCTTCCCCATGCTCGTCATCGAGGAGCCGGAAGCGCACCTCCATCCGTCGCTCCAGTACAAGCTACTCAAGTACATCCAGAAGCGGCTCTCCCCTGAGAAGACCAGTCGGCAGGTATTCCTTACGACCCATTCGACGCACATCACGGCTGCCGCGGGGCTTGAATCCATCATCTGCCTCAGCCTCTCCGAAGCCGATGGGGGCGTCCACGTCGCCTATCCCGCCCGCGTCTTCGGCGAGAGTCCCGGAGGCAAAGCGTCCCGCAACTACGTTGAACGGTACCTGGATGCGACAAAATCCAACATGCTGTTCGCGAAGGGCATCATCTTCGTGGAAGGGATCGCGGAACAACTGCTCGTTCCCTGTCTTTCCCAATGTATCAGCCGTCCCATAGAAACCCACCATGTCGCGGTTATTGCTGTAGGAGGCGTGACCTTCAAGCACTTTCTGCCGCTCTTCGGCGCGGGGGAAGACGAACCTCTCCGTCGCTATGCGCTGCGTCGCCGCGTTGCGTGCATGGTGGACGCCGATCCGGCTCGCAAGGTCAAGAACAAGGACGCGCGGCGTCAGAAATGCTGGCCGTACGCTCTGGACCGAGACTGCGCCGGCTACGACTACTTCCACGTGTCCGGCGTCGTCACGAATTTACAGACCATGCGAAACCGATCGCCTGAGAATATCAAGATCTGCGTCGGCAGCAAGACGCTGGAGTACGACTTGGCCTTGGCGAACGCACAACTCCCCCTCCTCGTCACACCGTCTTGCGAGCATGAGGCGGCTCTTCGCGCCCTGGCGGAGACTCCGGCAACGGTGCCGGCCCCCCTCCAATCCCTGCTCGCCGGGGACGGATCCGATACCCTTGATGCGCTGGCGGCTTGTCCAGACATAGCGACGCATCGGTTCGCGACCTGCTACCTGCTCTGTGCCGAGGATGCCAAGGGGGAACATGCCCTTGTGCTGGAACGGCAACTCCGCGAGAACGCCTCGAAGCCGGAAGCAGACCGCAAGCCGTTCGCGTGTCCGGATTACATCAAAGACGCCATTCACTGGACCTGTGTGTTCGATACGCCGGAGACTCCCCATGCCTGAGAAGCTGGAAATCGATTCCGGCACATTCCTCACCGACATCGAACGTCATTTCCGTGTCATGGCTGGGCCGGGAGCCGGTAAGACGTACTGGCTTGTGAACCACATCAAGCAGGTCGTTGCCAGATCCAAGCGGCTCTCTCCCGCGTCCCGCATTGCGTGCATCTCGTACACGAACGTCGCTGTGCATGAGATTGTCACTCAACTCGGTTCGGCCGCTACTCAGGTGGATGCCTCGACAATCCACAGCTTCCTCTACCGCAACATCGTCCGGCCGTACCTCCACCTGTTGCGGGATGGTGACGACCAGCCGCTCGTTGCGTTCGCATCCCTCGACGGTCACGATGAACACCACCCGTCCTACACTATCGTCGACGAATGGCTAAGAAGCATTGGGCAGGCCAAGATCCTACAGCAGACCTTCGATGAGCAGCGAGCTATTCTCAATGACAAGCTGGGGCAGTTGGTGTGGCAGCGTTCGGTGGACGGCGTCTGGACGCTTGGGCCGCGAAAGCTCGATCGCATGGGAAAGATACTCAACGCCATCTGCACGAGCTCGAACCTCATCGACTACAAACGCCGATACTGGAGCCGGGGCATTGTCGATCACGAGGACATCCTCTACTTCGCGCACCGCATCCTCGAAGAGCACCCACTCGTCTGTCAGTGCCTGAGTGCGCGCTACCGCTACCTGTTCATCGACGAATTCCAGGATACGCTGCCCATCCAGACCCATGTCGTACAGTGGCTCGCCGGCGCAGGGACGGTGGTCGGCGTCATCGGTGATGCTGAACAATCCATCTACAGTTTCCTCGACGCCCACCCGCAGCAGTTCCTGTCGTTCTCGCTGCCCGATTACCTCGACGTGACAATGTGTCACAACCGCCGCAGCACGCGCCGCATCATCTCGATTCTCGACCACCTGCGGTCGGACGGTCTACGGCAACATTGCTTCCGCGAACTCGACGGGCAACCCGTGACGGTGTGCATCGGCGACGTCGACCGCAGTCTCGCGGCCATTCGTGCCGACCTGCCGCCGGATGCCGTCCTCCACGTGCTGACGCGGAAGAACAAGGATGCCCATCGCGTGCGATCGGCCCTCGCGCCCGGAACCGTGGAGCCGTGGGAGTCCTTCTACGATGCCGATGACGCACGTGCCCGATTCATGGAGCACGTCATTGCCGCGACGGAACTTGCGAAACGCGGCCAGTACGCGCTTGCCCACCGAGAAGCAGCTCGGATCATCGGACGGAAAGGGCGGGTGAGAAAGCCCCTAAAGTGTGACACGGACCTGAGCGACGTTCATCGGAAGGGAATCGCCGTTACCGTGCTGCAGGAATTCCTGTCCAACTTCGCCACCATTTTCGCCGGTACGCTGCTTGAGGCGTACGTCCGCTGCGGAGCCTGCATCACGTCCGCGTATCCGGCGGTGACCCTGACCGTTGCAAAGGCCGGGAAGTTCAAGACGTTCGCAGAAGCCACGCCGTATGCACACCTCTCAGAATCGGTTCGTTTGCAAGAAGAGGTGCGTCATGTGCGGACCATTCACCAGGCGAAAGGGAGCGAGGGGGACAACATCGCTGTGTATTTCGAGGATGCTGCCCGCGTCCGGCATATCACACAACCCTCGACCGCCCCGGCAGATGAGGAGAAACGCCTCACCTACGTCGCCATGAGCCGCGCCCGCGATCGTCTTTTCCTCTGCATACCGACGGATGTTGCCATCAACGCCGACGATCTCCGGGCACTCGATCTCCACGTAATCGACCTGCGGGAGACACTGTAGCAACCGCCACTGCTCCCGGTGTGCCGATTTGTCCTTGTCATTCGCGTCAACATGTTCTGTCGGTTATTCATAAATGAGAGTGACGACGGGCTGGAAGGCAGCCGTGCCTCGATGGGAGGCACTGTGACAACTCGGCATACCATTATGGGTTGACCCTTTGCTCCCTTGGGGACAAGAAGAATCCGAACAACACGCTCCAGCACGACGGCGGTGCGATCTCGGTACCAAACTTCTGCAGTTGGCCGTTCTGTGATCCCCGCCATCCGACCCAAAGCAGAAGTCCACGAGCGACCGCTACTGGAAGGAGGGGGCTTACGCCGATCCGCATAAGAACCCGTAAAAAATGGTTCCGTAGCCGCAACTCATTGAAACGATAATGGGTAAGGCGTATTGTTCGCGAATAAAAGGGGCGTGTTATACGGACAGAAAGCGGCAGATCCGGCTCTTACGCGGATCGGCCTAAACATAGGTATGTTTCTCGGAGGTTTCTGTGGGCCTAGCGAAGCAACGATGGATGGAGCGCATGGAGGATGAAGCCTGGGAAGAAAGGGCTAAGTGGATACGCGAAAGGCTAGATGACTCAGAAGCAGATGAGGATACCGAGGGGTGGGATGTACTATCAGAGAAGTTTGATCGAGAACATCAAGCGCGCGACTACGATCATTACGAAGACGACTGGGGTGTAGAAGGGAAAAGTCGTCTCGAAATATTTGATGAAAATATCGAAGCGACTCTCGAAATCCTCAAACAGTCAGTAATGCCACGGCATGAGAAAAATTTGATAGTCATGCTTTTCGGACACGTAGTTGCCACCGTTGAAGCATACCTCTCCTCAACTTTTATCCACTACGCACTTTCCTCTGAGAACCACATGAGGCGGCTTGTCGAAAATGACCCTGAGTTCGCCAAACGTAAATTCACAGTTCAAGAGATTTTCACGAAGAGAGAAGAACTAAAGGGCGACCTAAGCGAATATCTCAAGGGATTAATTTTTCACGACATAGCAAAGGTCAAGCCTCTTTATCAGTCTGTATTGAATATTGATTTTGGTGACGTCAAATGGCTTTTTCAAGCAGTTCTAGTTCGTCACCATTGTGTGCATCGAGCCGGATACGACAAAGATGGCAACAAGGTCCTTTTAAAGAAAGAGGACGTGGTAATGCTAACCAATCAAGCCACCGGCTTGGTTCACATGATTGAATCCGTGCTGATAAGCATGCCTATTGACGGAATCTTTTTCTGGAAAACATAACATGGCGCTCAAACTCGCTCCTTTCGGTCGCTGGACGCTGCACGATAATGTAGCGCATCGCCGGTTAGCTCTACGGTATGTCTCCTGACAATCATAAGTCCACAGCGTCGGGCCGCAGATGAGCACGGTCGAAGAAACGGTCTTCCTGTATGGGGATGAGAGCCATGCGCACGAGATTGTGACTTATGGATTCGTGATCGTCCCCGTAAAAAACATTGCGTCTGTGGAATTAACTCTTAAAGAAGTGAAGACGCGCTACGGCCTGCCAGACGACGTCAGAATTCATTGTCGCAGTATATTTAACAAGGACGCGCGAGCCAAGACTGCGTTTGCGAAGTTTTCAACTGAACATGTGCTTTGTTTTTTGAATGAGTTGATGACCGCGTCTTATGTAGCGGGGGCACGCGGATGGGTTGGCTACTTAGACACACAAAAGGCGCCGGATGTATTGCTCTTCGAATCAAACGGCGGGACGGGGGTTGATAAGTGGGATGTAAGTGATCTCAAAAACAGAATGTTGTTCTGCTATCAAGCGGCCAGTGCGCCATTGATGCACATACTCCCGCCTTCATACGTCAAGGCATTTGTCGATGGAGACAAGACTAAGATTCCGCATTTTGACAAGAAACGGCAGGCAGACAGCCTTCGGAGCTTTTTCCCGGTAGAGCACAACGATGCCGAATTCGTCCCTGAAGCCGTCCATGGCTTGAAGCCGTCACCCTTGGACTTAGCAGACCTGTTGGCATATGCAGCTGCACGCGGGTTGTCGAAAACGACCTCCACGAACAAGAGAGCCTTTGTCTCTATCGTCGAGGCGATTGATCCAGGCTACAGTGAAGTGATTTTTGAGACGCCGTCGGTTAGTGGGGCTATGCTCAAAATACGGACATATGATCCAGCAGATCGAGTCAAGTCTTATGTTAGTCAGTTCCTTTGAGGCACTACCGTGAGCTCTAACAACTCAGTCGAGGGGACCGTCTGCAAGCTACGCTTGGATCCTGCCCCTCACTTCAACCGTTAATGCAGCAGGGCTGAGGACCGCTTTACGGCGGTGTGATCTAGGCGCTGAGCTTCCGCTTGTGGCCGAGACTTGCCGGTGGATATGTTGACACTCTTACCTCGTCTGTCAGATCTGACGCAGATTTAGGCGAGAGGCTGTGAAGGGGATTCGCCATACCATCGATACGTTGGCCCAGGAATCTTATTGTGGATTTTCTGTTCGATGCGGTTTAAAAGCGATGTAGCGGTTTGATTGAAAAGTTCCATGCGATAACACATGGGAACCGTGCATGTGAAAACGGTATCCGTTAGCTATTCCCATTGTGACTCCGACTTCGTCGATCGGTTGATCCTTGATCTTCGGGTATCGGAAATTTCTGCGACGTATGACAAATGGTTTGTGAACGTTGGTGACTCCATTATCGAGAAGATAGTCCAGGCTGTGACCAATGCAGATGGGGTGATTGCCATCAACGATGCTGACTGTCTGCGAAAGTACCTCTCGCGATTTGGGCTGGAATGGAGTCAACTTTCCGTTACGGCTTTCTGAGAGAAGAGATTCATAGATCCGAAAAACATTTGTCGAAATGTTAGAGCATTTCAGGCCTAGTCTAGTATCAGCTCTGATGCAATCTTGGTAAACCTTCCCCTTGGCGTTTCCTGTCTTCATGTGGCTGGGTTCAAAGCAGAGATTGAACCGCCGAGAGGTGGGGGCCCTCCTTCCAAAAAGGTCACCGACAGCGGGAATGTTAGCGGAAACGGACACGTTGATAGGTTTTGCAGGCGTGCCATCGGATCTGGAGCAAGGCCTTCAGAGAGATGTAGCGCCATCGCCATGCGCGCCGCACCTCTCGATAGGCACTCTTGAGCTCCCGCCTGTGTCCGTTTCCCGTCTGAGTCCCGGCCACCAGATGAAAGCGGGCGGCGGCGATGACGAACTGGTAATAGCGACTGACCGACTTCCCTTCGATCAGTGCTAAGAGAGCTTGGGCTTGCCCGTAGTCTCCGTCGCGCGCAGCGTCATAGGCCAACCACGTTCGGTGCTCGGGAAAGGTGTGATCTTCCTTGAGGCTCAAGGCATGACGGCTCACATTATGGGCGTCCTCATACTGTCCCATGTCTCGAAAGGCACAGGCGAGATTCAGGAATGCCCATGCAGGAGACCCTGATCGTTGCCGCCAGTCTCCAAACCACTGCACCACATCACGCGACGCGTTCGTCATGATCAGGGCGTAGGCCATCAGTCCATGGGTCGTCTCATCACGGGCCAGTGTGGAACCGTGGTGCCGCAGCAGACGCTGGACCGCTGACGAGGCGTCGCTGTCGGCGAACCGTTGCAGCATCGCTTGCGCTGCCAATTGCCCAGCCGCACCATTGTGAAGTACCCGGTCAAAGCCACGGAACCGCTGCAGGGTCAACAACATCAGATCGCGTCGCTCCACCCAGAGCGTCCCGACGACGGGATTGACCGTCGGCTCCAGCACAAGACGCTCCAACGCGGCCGTCGTTTCATGCCTCCAACCCGCTGAGTCCAACAGCTCCAGCGCCTCGCGATAGATCTCGATGTCGTCCTCGGTTGACCACAGGTTCTCGAACACCTGGAAAATCTCTTCGCGTTGGCCGCAAGCGAGCGCCAAGCGCAGACCGCGGAGACGCGTTTCCGCGGAATTGACGTGCGTCCGCAACGTTGTCAATACAGCGTCGGCAGCCTCATAGGCTTTAGCTTGGAGCTCCAGGTCGAAGAGCAGCTGCGCGCCGTACACATAGTCGGACTTGAGCTGAAGCGCGCGCCGGAGATAGGGACGGACATCCGTCTCCGGTTCGGCATTCAGAAGGGCGTGTGCGAGATAGCCTAAGGCATAGGGACTGTCGGGATCGAGCCGATGCAGAGCGCGAGCCGCTTCGAGGTAGGCGGGATAGTCTTCCCGTTCCGCTTGCCAATCAGCCAATACTTCCCAGCCCGGCGCATAGTCGGGTTCTTCACACAAGATGTCCTGGAGTGTAGCCAGCGCCGCCTCTTTATCTCCCCGTGCCGCCAGCACACTCGGCTCCTTGATGCGCAGAGCCACGGGGGGACGAGCACCCCAGGCCGTCGTGCGTAAGGCCATGAGTGCATCCTCATAGCGTTGCTCCGCGATCAGGGTCTCCACCTTGACGAGATGGGCCGCCAGCGTGAAGGGTGCGAGATGAATGGCTCGCTCGAGGGCCGCCAGCTTTTCCTCCACATCCTCAGTGACCCGGGCCACCGCCATCCATGCGAGGGGCTCTCCCGGGCGTTCCGCGGCGAGACCGCGCGCCAGCTCGAGCGGCACGTGTGGGCGCTCGACCGTGGCGCAATAGTCGCCCAAACGATCCCAAGCCCAGTCGTATCCAATATAGAGTCTGACCGCCTGCTGGATATGCGTGATGGCCTCTTCTCGGGCCTCGAGCCGCCAGAGGGTGGAGCCCAGATAGCCATGTAACACCCCCTCGGTCGGCGCGTGCCGAATCGCTCGCTCCAAGCAGGCTCGCGACGCGTTGAAATCCCCGTCCGCCTCAAACGACTCTGCCAGTTTCGTGGTCGCAGCGCCCCAGGCAGGATTGAGCCGCAAGGCCTCGTGCAAGGCGGTCCGCTCAGCCAGGCGATCACCCATCCGTTTAGCCACCTCCGCGAGCTCGACGTGCACTCGCGGAAGAAGAGGAAATTTAGCGATCGCCTGCAGGCAGAGATCGTGCGCGGAATCGTACTGCTGCCGATCAAGATGCTGCCGGATACAGGCCACCCAGGTTTGCCAGAGGTCTGGCCGCACGCGCCGCGCGTCTTCGAGCATCTCCGTGAGCTCGTCGGGTTCGAAGGTCCCTCTGGCTGCCTGCTGGAAGGTCAGGAGAGAGTCCCCGACGATGACCTGCCGCGTGAATTCCTCCACAACGAACCGTAAGGCGTCACGGCGCTCATCCCGCGTACTGCAGGCCTCGATCAGTTTCGTGAGGGCATAGTCCGAATCGATAGACCGACGAAGCGCCGCGCGAAAATGGGCTTGAGCGTCGACGAGTTGTCCAGCGAGTAGTTCGATATACCCGCGAGTGCTGTACCAGGGCACGACATCCGGCGCGAGTTCATAGGCTTGCTGGCTTTCCGCCCTGGCCTCATCAAACCGACCCTGCTGGGCCAGCGTCATGGCGAGTTGACGCCGTCCCCAGGCATTCGTCGGACTGATGGTCAGCAGTTGGCACAGGGCAGCTTCCTGCTCACTCAGGGGAGCCTCATCGAGCCATTCGGCGAGCAGTTCGTTCAAGCCCTGATGGTGAGGAAACCAGCTGACGACTGCCCGTAAGTAGCTAATCGCCGTAGCACGGCCTTCGAGGTCAGCTGTGAGACGAACCAGCGCTCGTTGCGCCTTGAGATCGAAGGGTTCGCTCGTAACCAACTCTTTCCAGAGCGAGCGGGCGCCGGCAAGATCTCCTTGATGCTCTTGAATCTGTGCCGCCGTATGCACCCACTCTGTCTGCCGGCAGCAGGCACGCGCACGTTGGAGAAAGGAACCAGCCTGTGCGCTATCGCCGGTGTCGAGGGCTGAACGAGCCGCCATTAACAGCAAGGCGCCGTCTTCTGGGTGAGCGTCGAGTGCCTGATCTCGCACGCCCATCGCCTCCTGCGTCCGATGGAGATCTGACAGACAGTGGAACAGCGTGATCGCCGGCTGAGGCGACAAGGTGCCATAACGGCTAACACGATCGCGCAAGAAGGTCAGAGCCGTTTCTTCCTCTCTGACGGTCCGAGATGCGCGGAAGTACGTGGTGGCATGACCCTCATACGTGGATTCCATCGTCGCGGCTAATCGGTAGAGATTCACGGCCTTCGGGTATCCTCCCGAGTACCAATGCGCATCAGCCAGCGTGCTGAGGCCTTCCGCACTATTCCATTTGCGGAGAAGGGCCTCGACAAGTCTGGTGGCTTCGGCTCTGGTCCGGCCATCGTCGAGCAGCGCTTGGGCGTAGCGGAGGGTGAATAGTGCATGGGGCGAGGAGCCGGTAGTTTGTGCTTCGAGGTAAGCCAGATACGTCGACCGATCGGCGACGCGCCGGAGAAGCTCCGATTTGTAGAGTCGCAGGTTGATCTCTGTGGGAGCGAGCTTGAGCAACCGCTCAATCAGCTCAAGTTCTTCCTCCGGCTGCCCGTCATAGTTCGCGAGGCTCCGCTGCACATTAAGGGTGATACGATGTTCCGGTGCCCGACGAAGGAGTTCTTCGCAGCTCGCGACGGCTACGGCGCGATCATGCCGACTGAGTGCCTGTTGAACCTGATGCTGGAGATCATGCAGGTCGGCCTCAGGGAGCAGAAGCAGGTCAAGACGTTCTCGTTCCTCATAGGGCACCAGGGCCATCCCCCGCGGTCCCGTGGCCGCGTGCGTCCGAAAAAACGACATCTGCGCAAACTCGCGGGAGACGCGCTCATAGGGATCGCGAATAAGGAGCACGCCGCGTGGCGCGTCATAGCCGATCACGGCCTGTAAGTGGGATCCGCCCGGATACGGTGTGGTGAGGGTAAAGGGAATCCCGGCATCAATTAGGGCACATGCCGAGTCCCAGGTCACCGTGAATTCCCGGGCCACCCATCCATTGGTCACGGCCCAGTGGCGTTCACTATGGTGCGGAGTGCCGTCATAACAGATCGCTTCAGCCACCGTGAGGTGATCCGCCGGCTTCTTCCAGTAGCGACTGATGGCGGCGAGTGTGGCGGGCGCACAGGTCATGTGGTGCTGACGGACGAAGCCGACCGGCAATAGTACACGCCTCATCGCCGACTCCGCCCGATCGAGATTGTTGGCGACCTCTTCATAGAAAGGAACCTTGGCAAGATGCGCATACGTCAGCGCGGCCCGCCGATCCCCCAGTAATTGATAGACGTCACTGCGTCGACCGGAGAGCCACGCGACGGTCCCTTTGTCCTTCACCACGGCCAATTGCTCGAACCGGTTGAGTGTGTCGAGAGCACTCGTATAGTGCCCCCGTTCTATGTGCAGCTCGGTTAAGGACGCCGCGATCCGAGGACTCTCGATCGTCATCAGCGCACGGCGCAAGGTCTCGATCGAATCCTCATCCAGCCCGACAAGAGTCAGGACGTGAGCCAGACACAGAACGGCGGCGGGGAGATGCGGTGTGAGGGCATAGGCGCGCCGGGCAGCATCCAACGCCTCTTCATATCGATCTTCGAGTTCGTAGATGACGGCGCGTTCGGTCCACATCCAAGACGTATCGCTGTGCTTCAGGGCCGTATCCATGAGACGTTCAGCTCGCTCGAAGTCGCGGTACTGCGCGTACAGATAGGCCATGAACGCCGTCGCGTCCCAGCGCACCGAAGACTCGGCCTCGATGAGAGTGCTGTGCTCGAACAGCTCCAGTGCCGCGAGGGGTCCTCGCCGTGCCATCAGGGTCGGCGCCAGGAAATACGCCGCTTCTGCACTTGAGGGGTGAGCTCTCCACAGGCGGAGGAAGATCGCCGCACTCACTCGTTCGGCAGAGAGTTGCGAAGCCAGCCGCCCAGCGAGAATCCGAGCGTCAGGGCCCGGCCAGGTGTGCAAGGGGCCCAGGGGAGTCCCGGTAGCTAGAGCTTGGACGAACAAGCCCTGGTCATAGAGTGCTTGGATGTTCGTGAGGAGATCCGCATCCCACACCGCTGGAGCAGCCTCTGGAGGACTCGCCTTGGGAGAGGCCAATCGGGCAGCGTGAGGAGTCATATCCTATACCTGGCTTGTCGACATGGATCAGAGGATGGGACATCCGCCCCGACTCTCGGTAGGGAACTAGAAGCAATACGTATCGATAGGCGTGACGGGTTGCTCACAAGAGTAAGTGTAGCAGAGGACAAAATGGGCTAAAGGAAGGGTCCGGAGTACTCAGTGTCTCCGTACCATTGGCAGAAATAGTCGCGGTTTTAGGGTGATGGGGATCAATGGAACCGAAAACCGGGTTTGCGGTACGAAGCACTTCCAACCGAAAGATCGCCTCAAGCCTCCTGCAACCTCTTCAAAATCACCTACTCCATGCCTCTACTGTCATCTCGGACACAGGCCCGAAACCCCTTCAGCCACACCGCTCATCGACCCAAAGCCGAAGTTCACGACCGACGGCTATCAGAGGGGAGATCTTACGCCGATCCGCACATGAACTAGTGATAAATGGTTGCACCGTCGCAACTCATTGAACAAGAGTCGATTATGGTGTATTGTTCGTGAACCATAGTAGCGTCTTATGCGGATAGAAATGGTCGGGGCCAGCTCTTGCGCGGATCCGTCTAAACATTGTTAGGCATCAGATACATAGGCCTCATCGGACGAAATGGCGCAGTCCTATCGCATTGGTAGGACGCTTGGGTTCATCAGAAGTTTCACTTGCGGAGAAGCGGAATGAATCCATTGACCCATGTCCAAAAAAGCTACCAGCGGCTTCGGAGAATGGCTGGATACACCCTGATTGCCCTGCCTCTGGCAATCATTCTGCTAGCTTTCTTTAAATACCAAGAAATACAGCCGACCTTGAGTCATTACTACTTCTTTGAGGAGCATCCTGGACTTATCCGTACGATGTTTACGGGGTTCCTAATCCTCGTCGGCGGTGTAATGATTGCCTATAGAGGGTTTGACAACAGAGACAACTGGATACACAACCTCGCGGGCTTCTTCGCCCTTTGCGTAGCTGCGTTTCCGAAACTACACGACGCAGCCGACCGCTATTACACAACGGGACTGCTTTCTGGACTTCATGGTCCTTCGGCAGCATTGCTCTTCTGTCTGGCCGCGTACGCGGTTTGGTACTGCGGCGGCAACAGTTTCAAGAGTCGGCTGAATAGCTCGGAGTTGCGCATATTAGAAGTATCGAAGTGGACCTCCCTTGGGACAATGCTATCGGGCATCGGCATCTATATTGCCTTCCTCGTATTCGGGAAAATATTTTCCCTGCCGAACGTGGGCATTATTACGGTTGAACTGCTTGGATTCTTTGGTTTCGCGTCTCACTGGCTAGTGATGACTCGCGTCATTTCGACGGCAAACACTAGAAAGGCCACGTCAAGAGTTACACATCAGGATCACAGTGCGCTGCTGCAGGGTGATGTTCACACACGAATTGTGCCCACGATACCGGGGCTACAGGTGCCTGCTGTTACACCGCCGGAAGAGGACTTCATACTGTGAGAGCCCTTCTTGCACCGCCAACTGATGCCTAACCAGCGCATCGAGGGGACTACGCCCCTCAGCGCAACGTTAACGCGACAGAGCTGAGGACCGTTTTACAGCGAGACGATCTCGGCGCTGAACTTCCGCACTTGGCCGATGACAGTCCGCGCCCCAAACCGGTCGATCACCGAATTGAAAAGCGGCCATTTGCACCACCGTCGATTGTGGGATATTGTTCGCGATCGTTGGAGGTGTGTTGCGCGGATAGAAAATGGCAGATCCGGCTCTTATGCGGATAGGCCTAAACATTGTTAGGCCACGCTATGACAATCGAGACTCTATTAGGTCTTCTGAACGATCGCTTTACAGGCTTTCACACCTTATGGTCGTTCTACATTTCAGTATCTGGTGCTCTATTGGCGTATGTCGCCTCCACCTTCACCACGGCAGCGGCGAGCGGCGTTCGTATCATTCTGATCGTCGCATTCGCCATGTTCGCGGCAGTAAACGCGAACGCTCTACTTGACGTCCGAGACCAACGAGAGAATCTGGCGTCACTGGCAAACATAAGGGTTGCTTCTGACTTAGGAGCCGGGCTTATCAAGGAGCCCGAAGCGGTAGTGCTTCGGCAATTCATATCGAAGGGAGAGCCTCACTCCTTTGTCCGTGTGCTGACGTTCCATGTCGTTTCCGATTTACTTGTCATATTGGTTGTCTGGTACGTCCCTGGGGCACTCGCCCGAACGAAACGCGCACTCGCACTGAGTCAAACTCCAGTTGTTCCGCGTAATCGGCGTTATCTTGACCCAGCCCTCATATCCCGTGACGAGCCTGGGAACGTGTGGATTCTCGGCAAGAATTTTCCGATTACGACATCAATGGGTACCCTGATCATTCCCGAAGGGTTCAGGTTCGACCTCGCCTCCATACCCCGCGCATTTTGGTGGTTGCTCGCTCCGTTTGAACTCTCAGTGGCCGCACCATTAGTACACGACTATCTGTATTCCCATGCTGGCAAGCCAAGCGTTCCTGTTTCCCTATCAAACGAGAGCCTTCCTCCCCCGATTAGAAAGTCGCTATCCCGTGCCGACGTTGACCTTCTCTTTCTGGAAATTATGAAGGATGAGGGTGTTTCGTTCTGGCGCAGGTATCCAGCCTATGCGGCTGTTCGAGTATTTGGTGAACTCTCATGGGCTTCGTAATACTTGCGTGGCCTATCAACGAGATCAACTCGGATGTACAAAGGGGCCGCTTTACAGCGGTGCGATCTCGGCGACGAACTTCCGCACTTGGCCGGAACTTGCCTGTCGATATACGTGCGCTCTTACATCGTCTGTCAGATCAAACCTAAGCTTTTGCAGATGAGGAGCTTGCGCTTGTGTGGTGGACCGGCTATCATGCCGTTAGTCATTCATTTCTGGTAGGCTGTTTACTCGCCGAATTCTCCTTTTCTCATTCATCTCTGCTGAATGGTTTCGTCTGTCTGCGGATGTCTCTCCTCTTCTTGAGTTCCAACCATTCTGATGCGTTCACGATGACCTGAATCGAGCGAACGTCCTTCCAGCGTTATACCCTTCTATTCTTTTCATTCCCCGTTGTTGTGTTCTCTACATGTTTGCGTGCTGGTTTCTGACGAATCGTTGTGATTCGTGGAAATCGTTGCGTGCGCCTCGTTGCTCGGTGCTCTAGAACATTTGGCCGATTCATTCGAATCGGAGTGGGTGAGGTGTATTCATTTCATGAAGCTGTCGAACCGTATGGTTCCGATGGCAGAGGGAGGTGTGTGATGGAGCAAGTTAAAATATCAGTCAAACCAGTGCGAGAAGTGGTGCTGGTCGAATTGTATGCTGGAAACGTCTCTGCGCGTGCGTTTCAATTGGTCTATGACGATGTCTTTGCTCGTCTGGATCAATTGATTGATGCGGGGATGGCGTGTTGGATTAAATCACGGGCGGATCATTTCGTGGTTAAGACGCAGCGCGATGTGTCCTCGATCGAACTGGCTGCCGAGATAAAGAAGCAATTGCGGCTGTGATTCGATCAGCTTGTTTGGTTTGTGTCGGTGTGAACCGATGCTGACGTTTCAAGTTGGCCAACATCGCTGAGAGTTTCTTCGCCGGATCTCCAATCATCAAATACCTATCTGTTCCGACAAACGTTGCGTTCGTCGTCCAGAAGCCTTTGCGACTGTCGATGAACCGATTGAGTTGTCGCTGCACCTTCAATAAAGGCCGATTCACCATGTCGACTCTCGGGTTGTTGCCACTACTCTAGCACAGCCTTCGGAGTTGGACTAGTGCGGTCCTATCCAACTCGTTTTCTCACTTAATTTATAACAAGGAGTGTCGTTATGAAGACGTCTATCGTCGAACGGGCCGTGGTCTATGCTGTGATAGATGGAACGGTGCATTCGGATCGGGATGGATTGATTCAAGCGATCTGTCCTGATCGAACTGTCGCTGACCATTATCTCAGTGATCAGATGATTCTGCAGGAGATGAATGGTGCACGGTGTTGGCGAGTAGTGGAGATCCCCATTGCGTCGCTGATTGCTGTGCCGGTCGATCTGCAGGTGCTCTACGTCGTCTATGAATCGGATGATGATGGAGTCCGGCCTGTCTATCTCACCCATCGTGAGCGATTGGCGCAGATGAAGTTCCGTGAATTGGACGTCGATGCGCAAATCCGCTTACTCAACCATGAATTAACTGGTCAGATCGGATCTCGCACCCGCTTTTGGTGGGAATGCTGTCCGGTCGTCTATCGAAAGGAATGTTATGAACACCACATTTGAGGCGCAATTACGATCACAGTCGACGTTTATCATGGCCCTGTTGGATTCAAGACATCCATGTGATCGGTTACACCGAGGACATGTGCCATGTCTTGAGGAAATCCGTCGTGTGTCTCTAAATGGAGAACGACTAGGGCTGGAACTATATGGTCTGGCCGAGTCGGTGATCTGTTCCGATGGTGATCGACAGGTGTCTGTGCGTACATTATTGGATGAGCTTGAGGCACAACTTCCGATCGACTCGAATGTGTCGTCGGAACAGTTGGAGCACGATTATGCTGATGCAGTCGTCTCATTGGCTTGTAAGCTTGGTCCAATCAGTGGCGAGGCGTTACTGTTCTGCGCGCGAATTGAAGCGAGTCGTGTCGCGTCTGAACGTTATGACGAGGATAACGATACGCTGATACTCGAAGCTGAATGGGCCGCGTTGTCCAAGGAAGAGCAATACTGCCATTGGCTACGCTTCCATGATCTCTGCGCTGTCGGGCTTGGTGATGAACATCGCTTCTATTCGCTCCTCATGACTCGCACATTGGCGAATTATGAGGGGGAGTAGCGTTGTGTTTCTGGCCCATCTTCCTGTGTCTCCATCCTGACTGCTCTCGCAGTCGGTGTACTTCTCGGTAGTTCATTTCTATTCACCTATTTCATAACTGGCACCCAGTTGAGGTGTCCAAGAAAGGATGTGTCTTATGACTACGTCAATCCATACGCATTACTCCACGCAGAATCATTCCAACCTGCGCGATCTTCGGATTGCGTTGGCTCCTGCTCGGCTGTCTCGGACCAATCGGTTGCCGTTGGAGCGAGGTTTGACTGCCTTGAAACCAATCGACCGATTGGATGACGGTCAATTAGAGCAGGTTATCCATCTCCTGGAATCTGGGCGCTTTCGTATTTCGCCGGCGAACTGGCTGCGATTACGTGAGCGTGCGTATCAGATGGCGTTACAGGAATTTGGCAATCGCCAATTGCGTAACGAACGGACTTATGAAGAGAATCGCTACGACCTTGACAATCTCCCCGACTCGCCGAATCTGTCTTGGAGCTCTCCAATGGTTCGGGGATATGTGGTGGGATTGGAAGATGGTCGATTAGCACGACGGATTGATCATGCACGCGCCATTCCATTCTGTGGGCTACAGGTTCCTGTCCGCCTGTCAGAGATGGAGCGTGCGCAGGATGCCGTGAGTCGCGTGCGATGGATTACAGGACCGGTGCAGTGTTCGCGGTGTGATGGCTATCATCTGCCGGCGAAAACTGACGTTGGTTCATCCGTGGCACCAGATCTCTCCCGTGCGAACAGTGACTCTGAGATTCACTGTCCGCATTGTCAGGGGAGTTCACTCAGCTTTGAACGCGATGGGTTACTGCTGACTGCCCATTGTTTATGTGGGTGGGAACGCGTGACCACGTTGTTGGGGCTGGATCCGGACATGATTGAGAAGAATACACAGAGTCTCTTGGCTGCGCCGATCCGTGATGTAGTGGATGAAGACGAGAGTCTTCTGCCGATGTCATGGGATGGCGTGGTTGAGACTGAGGCTGTGCATGAAGGGTCAGAAGAGGAATTGGTCGAGAGTGAGACAGGTGATTTGGTGGAGACTTTGGTGGGAATGAGCGAAGGCGCTGAATCATTGTCTGACTCAGAATCCATGTCTTCTACGCCTGAGCTGGACGATCCGGAGATCGATCTGGAGGCGTTGCTGACTCGAGAAATGGTGCAGTTCTGGTCGTCCTATGAGCATCGTGATTTGCGTCGGTTGCTCTTGGATTGCACAATGCGTGGAGAATTGGTGCCGTCGACCATGCCGGATGAGACGTCTGCCGTGTCATGTGAACGTCTTGGTCTGGTATGGACGGTTGCCGCGACATTAACTCAAGGCTGTGGTCGGATGTCGACGCAACAGCAACAGGAGTTTGTGTCGTGGTTGGTGCAGAGTTCTGATGAGGAACTTCGCCAATTCTTACCAGAAGGGACCGAAGAAAGCTCCTTACCGCCCGTGTATATCAAGATCAGGTCTTGGATGCGGTCGTGTCGGGAGCGTGTCTTGAAGTTTCGTTCAGAATCCGCTGGCGTGCGTTTATTGTCGCGTCAGTTTGGAGTGAGCGAAACGGCCTTTCGGACAGCAGTGCAACTGACGGCTGTTGCGTAAGGTGACGTGAGGGTCGGAGGATGATCTGGGTTACTGATGAATGTCAGGCCCGGATCATCCCTCTGACAGTGGAAAAGGGAACCGTGTTGTTCATGAATGACGATTAGACGATGGTCGATCGTATTCGGGACACGCTGGTTCCCTTTTTTTGCCTTCATTCCCCTGAGGCATTAAGCGGCCGCTGAGAGTGCCGGCGCCGGCAGTTTCTCTGTGAGCCAATCGACGCGGTGGGCCCGGACTTCTCCCACCGGAACGGTTTTGTCACCGACCTTGCGTTTGGAGAAATGCAGGGCGCCTTCGATGGACACCATTTTCCCCTTGGTGAGGTTGGCGGCACAGGCCTCAGCCCGTTTCCCGAAGACACTGATGGGAATGAATTCCACGGGTTGATCCGTACGGCCTTTCTTCCGAATGCCGTTGACCGCAACGCTGAAATTGCGGACGGAGGCTGGCTCTTCATTGACGGTGATCGTTCGCAGATCGGGATTTCCGGTCAAACGGCCAATGAGGGTAACAGTATTCTTGTCGAGCATGATGATAACTCCTTGATGGGTGATGAGTGCATGTTGGTGTGCTGAGATGATGATGGTTGGCTTAGATCACGATGGAGCCTCCTGGGAATGAGTGAAACATGAGCCGTGGCGACCCTAGAGCCGCTTTGAACGTGGGTTACGCTGCGGGTGACACTGTGGTAGCCGGCGGGGTGGGCATGAGCCCGCGTTGGATCGCAATGGCATGCAGGCTTTCGACAGCCAGTCCATGGTCGGAGGCTTTGAAGCGACAGCCGGCCTTCTTCTCCCGGAACCGTTGAAGATCGTTAGCCAGATAGGCAATCAGCCCGGTCATGAGGCTGTCGGTCGTTTCAAAGACCGATGGATCCGGGTGATGGAGAAAGGGATGGGTGGATTCCGGGTCACCTGCCAGGATAGATAAATCCTCCGGGCCGAGACTGAGCAACCAATCGACGATTGGTTGCACGCGGGCTTTGTCTTCCGCGTGCAGGGTGAGAAAGTGATGAATGCGTTCGTCTTTGCTCTTAGGAAGATCTTGTGGAGACAGGCTGAAGTGATTCAGCCAGGGGAGGTTGCATTCCTTGAGGAGTCGACCCGCGGCGGCCCAGACGGCCATCCGGGTCGTGGGATTATCCTTTGCTTGTAACGCGCGGTCCAACAAGGTTTGTCTCATTGGGGAACGAGACATCTGAAAGAGCTGATAGGCCGGTTCGTGCAAGAGATCGCTGAGGTGCGAGATCTCTTCGGAGACGACAGCCCTGAAGGTTTCTTGGAATTCCTGGTCGCTCGCTTCATCAGTCATTCGATGCTCAGCCAGAGCAATGAGCTGCTGGACAATGATGGGATGGTTCGTGCTCGCATGCCGAGCCTCCGGGTGTTGAACGAGCTGGAGGACTTGGTGAAGTTCGTCGAGATTGAGAGGGGTTGTTTCCGGCACTTCGCTCATTGTGACCGGATCGTCGTACATGGAGGGGTCTCTGGGTTCTTCGGTGGTGAGGCCGAGGTCCTCAGGGTCCTGTCCGGGATCCTGCTCGATCTCCAGATCCTCGTGGTCATCCGGGTCTTGAGAGCCAGCGCGAGATTCCGAGCCGCTACTGTCTACAGGGAGATCCGCGGTGGGCTGACTGGAGAGGACCCAGTCGGATATCGCGGATTCGTTGGCAGACGTCTCGGTCGAGGTCAGTCCGTGGAGTGGCCGTGCATAGCGTTGGGCGCAATGCCGGCAGACGAGGGTGTCGGAGTCGTCCCAGTAACTCGCGCTTCGTAAGTCGGCCTGACATTTCGTACAGGGAATGGTGGAACTGACGGGTGTGAGTTTCAGCGATGTCGCGGAAAGGGGAGGGAGATGTTTCCCTTTGCACGAGGGGCAGAAGCGTGTATGGCCGGGTTGTCTTCGTAGTCCTTGGGCGAGTTCGAGCGACATGATTACTTGGATGCCGCATTGCGTTTGAATGCGGTTGGAATCGAGGAGTACGGCACGCCGGCCGTCCAACAAGACGACCTCTGGTTTCACCCGTTTGGACTGCTCCCATCGGCAAATGAGGATGGGAAATGCGGGTTCTTCGTGATCGTTCTCGTAGCGGGTTTCCCGTTTGTAGAACCGGTCGCGTTCTTCTTCTTGCCATTGCTCGATGAGCTTCGCATAGCGCGCCGAGAGCTTGTCGTAGACCACGTCTTCTTTGTCATGGGGTTCCAGAATGACGGTGGTCGGCATGCGAAATGGGCTGTCCTCGAGATCGATCGGCTCACGATATTGGTTGAGGCAAATCATGGGGGTAGACCTTTCCTGTGTATTCGAATGAAATGATCGCGATTCTTGGTTGTTATGCGGCTGCCCGGCCCGTGCCTGCAGCCGGCAATTCATGCAGATAAATCTGATCGAGACGGCAAAAGAGGTGGTAACTGACTTTCTCTGTTTGGGTCGCCGGATCGATCCAGGTTTTGCTTTGCAGTTCGGCGTTGTGCACCGTGACCTTGCGGCCGACAGGCAGACGTTCGGCGAATGCATGAAGTTTGGCCTGGTCTGTTGTTCCTGGGACTTTGATCTCCATAAAGAGCGGCGTTTTACTGTGCAACAGATGGACCGCGATGGAGAAGGAGAGGAGCCAGCCTTGGTTCCTGGCCGAATAAATGCCTGGTGGATGAGTAATGCGTCCGCCGAGCGTGCAGTAGTTTTCGTCTTTCATGATGTCCTCCTTGCCTGACGAAGATCATCCTGGAGGACTGACTGCGCGGAGCGCCTGGCCGAATCTCTTTGTCTGGACGGAGGTATGCAGGAAGCGCAAGGGATGGGGAACGAGGCGGGAGGGTGAGGGGAGATCAGAGGGTCTCGATTCACGCGGGGACCGTGACCATACCGTCCGCTTGTCCCCCTCCTGGCGTTGTGCTCAGGCACTGAGGATACTTCGCATCCCTGCGCCTAGCAGGGGGAATGCGCGGACTAATGATCCTAGTTGAGTCTTTAGGCTTTGACCCACAGTGGGCGTTGACGTTCTGGCTGCCTGACTGTGATGTGGCCACCGGGTTCTGGCGTGGTTGGGATCACCATTGCGGTCAGTTTGTAGTCTAAGGGGAATCGGTGTCCTTGCTTCATTCGCAGTTTGAGTTCAGTTTGGTTGGCATAGATGAGTTGGGTGATGCCGCGCCCGAGGATATTGAACAGTTCGCCTCCGGGGAGGTAGGGCAGCGGGAGAAAGTTACGGTCGATGGGGACGGACCTGGCGCCGGCTAACCAATTCAGAATGCCCGCAGGCGTGAGTAAGAGTTGGAGGTGTGCGCGGGAAAAAATGAATTCTTCTTCATGGTAAAAGGCTGCACAGAAGTGCATGACATTGTGATCTTTATAAAGGGGATGTTCATGCTCATGCGGTGTCCCGAAATCGAAGATTTCGACTCGGTCTACGCTGAGCGGAATTGTGGTGACGGAGGGAGGGTCATCCTGCTCTGGAGGTTCCGTGGTGGGGATGAGTAGTTCTTGGGTCGGTTGGGAGGGGGCAGCGATGGGGGTGGCATCGGGGGCTGGGACAGTCCCGATGTTGGTTCCTTGGATCCGAATGAGGATATCGGTCCGGATGTCCTCGGCATAGAGGGCGGCGCGGGTGGATCGTCGACTCAGGGCTTGTGCGACTTTGCGATCGCTGGCAATGTTCGGCCAATCCCGGGTGTAGAACCATTCCAATTCAGCCAGCAGATCGCGGATATGGTCGAGAGTAATTGGGGACCCCTCGGTGGGGTGGGGGCCTGTTCCGTTCTGACTGCCTGTCTCTGTGTGGTTCCCCATCTTCGTGTTCATAGATCCTCCGCAAGGAAACCCCTGACTTCAGTCAGGGGATGAGTCGGGGGTAGTTGACCTCCCAGCCGGTAGATATCGGTACAACCTATTACGTTCTGCCGAAAGGGGATGGGGAAGGGCTGATCTGTAGGTCAAATCGTTGAATGACCAGCTCTTGGCTGGCGACGTTGGCTTGGACGATAGCAACCGTCTGTTCGTCTGATGACTTTCTTGGGATGACAAATAAGACCGGAAGAAGCCAGAGTTTGGGACGCATGGGAACCACGTAGGGTAGGAGGAATGCATAAGTAGAACGGAGTCGCTCAGTGGGAGGGGAATGTGGGTGTGGATCCGGTGGCGTTGGGGTCGATGGGCCCCATGGTGTCGTCTGTGGACAGAAGGTAGTGCCCGATCACGGTCGGTTCGATTTTACTGATGGATCCAGACCATTCTAGGCGATTCGGTGTCAGGAGATTTGGTTCATCGTACTCTACATAAACACTACCGGACCATTCAAAGAATTCGCCATCATGAGGGATGGGAATCCCAAGGAGAGTCTCGATAGGGATGCTTGTGCCGGCCGCATGTAGTTTCCGAAGGTACGGCAGACAAAAGATCCCTCTGGCACCGATGGCGTAGGTGCTCCTTAATTGGATCAGCGTGAAGACAATGGTTTCGTTCTGGAAGACCTGGCTTGGCATGTCGGGTGATGCGCACTTAGGCGGGGACTTCTTCAGGTTCTTGGTCTTCCGCCGGATGTGATTCTGGCTGGTGGGTTCCTTTGGGAAGGAAGGTCACGGTTTGGGCGACGACTTCGTGTTTGCTTCGTTTCTGACCGTCTTCAGTTTCCCAGCGCCGCTGTTGGATCCGTCCTTCCACGATCACACTGTTTCCTTTTGTCAGATATTGCCCGCAATGTTCAGCTTGTTTTCCAAACACGACGATGTCGATAAAGGTGACTTCTTCTTTTAGTTCCTCTCCTTGTTTCCAGCGACGATTGATGCCAAGCCCAAACGATGCGATCGGCGTCCCAGATGGACTGAATCGTAATTCAGGGTTCCTGGTGAGATTGCCCATGAGCACGGTCTTGTTGAATCCTGCCATTGTAGTCTCCTTTCAAATTAGGTGAAACGGAATGGATGAATCGTGAGATGGCGTCGATGCCAAGAAAAGGATCTCGGAGATCGGTATGTGTCCGTGTCGAGGAGCCGCACTACGTTAATAACAAGCTTGCGGAGGAGTCGAGCGGCGCTCGCAGGTTGGACGAACGGCTGGGGGTAATGGTTCAGGATCTTGATAGTGGTAGAACGATCCGGGTTTGTAGGGGAGCACGTTCCAATTTCCCATCATCACGGCATCGCCGAGATCGCGGGTGTTACGCCATTCATCGTAGCAGGCGATGGGATCGGCTGTTTGAGCGCACACTTTTTGGATATGCCCAGGGCCTTGGGCTAAGCGTTGGACTAAGAGGAGTTGGATCAAGAGGGATCCAGGATCCATGCGATTATGATAACGAAGAATGGTCACTCCGGCAAGGGCCGATCGGGCCGATCGGGTCGCAGAAATCGAGGTCATAATGGGGCACGCTGAGTTCGCTCCGTGGAGGGGTTGACCCATTATAGCGTATGCGGCCTGGCGCGAGGACCTGGACATCAAGCGGACCTCGGACTTGTGCGCTGAATACCGCGCAGGGAATGTTCCCGAAGCGTGTCTCGTGATAGAGAAAGATTCTGGTGTGGGTTCGGTGTCCTTTGGCCCGGACTCGGTAGCGCTGGCCTGGTTGCAAGTGTTGGAGGGCTTGCGCCGTCATGAGGACCTCATTAGGTGTAAGTCGTTCTCAGCCAATTCTCGATGAGCCAGTCATGCTCGGCGGTTATCGCCTCGGATCGGGTCTGGAACGGGCCCAGGATGGGTCCTTGGGTCGGTCCAAGATCGGCCATCCATGTGTTGCTTGA
The DNA here is from genome assembly GCA_024760525.1 of Nitrospira sp. Taxonomy (NCBI): domain Bacteria; kingdom Pseudomonadati; phylum Nitrospirota; class Nitrospiria; order Nitrospirales; family Nitrospiraceae; genus Nitrospira; species Nitrospira sp. Next base: position 165,474 of record CP060500.1, on the reverse strand, counting down.
GGTCGGTTCGACATGAGACGCTCGAGTGATGTGTGTGTGACCGAGGGTAAAGAGTGGTTGAAGAAGGTCATGGTAGATAAAGTGCAGGCGGCCGTCTCGGGTAATTTTAACTCTGTATGATGTCATGTTGGCTGACTGTTTCTTGATAAAATTCCGGCTTGATGGTTTGTTGTGAGGGCTGCCCAAGTGCGTCTTCTAAGCGTTTGGTGAGGGTGCTGCACGCGGCCCCTTGTCCTCCGACGACATCAACAGTCACGGCGCCGGATTTCTTGATCAGTACGCGGATCGTTGTCATTTCTAGGCTCCAATCTGTCCAAGTTCCAGTTCAATTGACCCATCTTCCAACTGTGTTTGATTCAGGACACAGTGATTCATCGCCGTCAGGTGACCGAGGGTGACTTCGAGAGCGTACGCTTGTCGGAGAAGTTCTCCGTCCTGGCCGATTCGGTCGGTGAGACCATAGCCGCCTTTCCAGAAGTCCCAATGTAGGGCATAGCCAGGGAGCCCGTCTCGTCGGGTGACGATCCCGATCTCGTATGCGTCCGGTTGGTTTGGAATTCGGATCGCATGTTCGCACTTCCCGATATCCTGGTTGGTGAAACCGGTGGGGAACGGATGGTCGCCGACCACGGTCCCGTACCAACGGTAGTTGGTTTGACCCATGACGAGTTCCAGACCAAGACGCGTGGCCGCACGGCCTAACGCGGCCAGGTCGCGGATGAGGAGATCTTTGATTTCGACTGTATGTGACATGAACTGGTTCCTTTCCTATGAGTGGTCAGGCGGTCAGAGCCGTCCAGAGGGCATCTATTGATGGGTATCGCAGATAGATTTCTGCTTTGGCAGTGTCAAATGTGGACATGGCCCAAGGTGTTCGGCTTGTGATGCAACATTCGCATTGATGGAAGAAGGTCTGAAAGGTGTTGTCGATGCGAAGCGCTCGACGTTCATTGCCGGATTCATCAAAGAGATGGAGAAGAATACTCGGTTGGGATTGGAGGACTTGTATTGCCCGAAGTCCGTCATGGTTCTGGTTACAGCCGTTCATCCAGCACTCGAACAATGTGTTCGTGGATGGTGCTCCAAGGCTAATCATGGACAGGACTACGACGGCCGAAGAGCTGTCAAATAATCCGTTGCGGACTCCGATTAAGGGCAGAGGGCCCAGTGTCTCAATGAGCGCGTGACTCGTTTTGATGAGCCATACCACTTGCGGGTGCGGAGTGGACTCTGTGTCGACCAGGTAGAGTGCAAAGGGGCCGGGGGCGTACTTGAGGAATTGCCGATAGGTGGTGCCGGTCATGTCTCCGAGTCTCCCAGGGTGTAGTTTCTCCTGATCGTTATATGGACCGAGAGAGTACTCCCCGTTTTTTCACGGGGCGTGTCCCACGTCGTTTCCGCTCTGGTGTCATGGTTTCATGGCGCGTCACATCCACGTAATGAAAGCGGCCGGCACAGTTTACACAGCGGATTGGTTTATCCTCTTGTGCGGTTAGGACGAGGAGGCCTTTGCATCGTGGGCAACGTGGCATGGACATGAATAAATCTCCTTGGGTGGGGCAACTATTGGATGTGGGAGCGGAAGATCAGCTGTCTTGAACGCGAGCTGCTGCCGCTTATGCTGGTATGGCGGCGACGGAGCTTTGGCTGGTTTGCCAGATGGAAGCATGTTTCATCTGACGCGTACGCTGTCGAACTTGAGTCACTCGAGTACGGTCATGCAGGGTCCAGAAACGGGTGAGGCGATCGAGATAGGGGTCTTTGAGCGATGTGGATGATCAAGAATGATGGTGAAGTCTGGAGAATGGGGACAGCTACTTATTGGAAGTCACCATATCTCGAATGGCGTTCGTCTCTGCCGGGTAAGCGCGTGAGAGGAGAGGTACCATCAGATGACGTGCCAGACGATGAAGACCAGGGGCGTATAACAATATGTCCCAATGGACAACTCAAAGCGGTCGGATACCTCTAGCAAGTAGCAAGCACAACCGATCTGCTGGCTGATCGGATGACGTTCAGGGTGATGGGATGAGTGGTCAGAAAGGCAGAGCTTGTTGTGAGCCTCTCTCAAGGTTGAGATGGGATTATTATTATCCAAGATAGCCAAGCTCGCGTGGTCGCTTGCTTGATGTCATGCGACTTTCGGACGGGTGATTGGGCGGATACAATTGTTTGCATTTAGCTGTAAGTGCATGCATAAGTATCCAGACATATGAAGCGCGTTGACCTGGAACGTCGAGCTGAAGCTGTTTTCCGCCGCCATCGAGGTGTGCTTCGGACCTCTCAGGCGCTGAAGCTGGGGATCCATCCACGCATTCTCTATCGCCTTCGTGACGCCGGGCGGCTTGTCTCTGTGACCCGGGGAGTGTACCGGCTGGCCGAACTGCCGGAGCCGAGCCATCCGGATCTCCTGGTCGTAGCGCGTCGAGTCCCTCAGGCGGTGATCTGTCTCATCTCGGCGCTGTCCTTCCATGATCTCACCACCCAAATTCCGCACGAAGTCCACATTGCGCTGCCTCGGCGGACCCGGTATCCACGGCTCGATCACCCTCCGCTTCGTGTGTTTCTGATGACGGGGGCCGCGTACGCTGAAGGGGTCGAAACGCATTCCATCGAGGGGGTCCCGCTTCGCGTCTATGGCCCAGAAAAGACAGTGGTGGACTGCTTTAAGTTTCGGAATAAAATCGGCATTGATGTGGCCGTCGAGGCGCTGCGACTGGCTCGTGAGCGGAAGCACGTAACGCCCCGTGGGCTGCTTCGGTATGCCCGTCTCTGCCGAGTTGAACGCGTCATGCGTCCGTATCTGGAGGCGTTGACATAATGGCCGGACCTCTGTCCAATCTTCCGGCATCGATTCATCAGCGGTTGCTCAATCAAGCCAAGGAGCAGGATCGGCCTCTTCAAGAGTTGCTCCAGTATTTTGCCATTGAACGATTCCTCTTCCGCCTCAGCCAATCGCCGCATGCCACCCGGTTTTATCTCAAGGGGGCGCTCATGCTTCGGCTCTGGGATGCGCCTCTGTCGCGCCCGACGATCGATGTCGATCTGATGGGGCGGCAGGCGCTATCCCAGGAAGAGCTGGCGCAGGTCATCAAGGACGTGTGTGTCCAAAAGGTGCTGGATGACGGATGCCTTTTCGAAGCCGCAACCGTGCGAGTCCAGCCCATTCGTCTTGAGGATCAGTACGGGGGCATCCGTGTCACGTTCATTGCCCATATCGGAAAGATGCGGCTCAACATGCAGGTGGATGTAGGATTTGGTGACGTCATCGTTCCAGGGCCAATTCCGATTGATTTCCCAGCGTTACTGGATTTTCCGTCACCCCATCTTCTGGCGTACTCTCCTGAGAGTGCGATCGCGGAGAAGTTTCAGGCGATGGTGATTCTGGATTCAGCGAATAGCCGCATGAAGGATTTTTATGACATTTGGCTGCTTGCCAACGCGCGTCCATTTGATGGCTCTGTCTTGAGCCAAGCGCTCGAGGCTACGTTCACACGGCGACAGACGACATTTCCGGATGAAATCCCCACCGCTTTGACAGATCGCTTTGTGAAGGATCCCATTAAACAACAGCAGTGGAAGGCCTTTGTCCGGAAAGGCCATCTTGTGGCGCAACAGGTGTCACTCAGTGAGGTCGTGGAACTACTTCGAGGCTTTCTCCTGCCTCCCATGCGAGCGGTTGCCAAGAGGGCGATGTTTCACCGTCATTGGCCAGCCGGCGGGCCTTGGACGTGACGTCGTGGCTCAACGTTCGGGCCACACATCAGAACAGATCATGGAGACGGTGTCGGGCGAGAAAAGAGCTTCATACATCATGCAAGTGGAACGATGTAAAAGGGAGCCATTTGCAGGATTTCCAATCAGCAGTAGCTGTTTGTTGTGGTGATCGAGGGTGTGAGCAGCAGGGGCTCTGGCAGCAAGATGAAGGCGGTCGAGCATGAGGATCTTCCCCCAATCTTCGGTCTGCCTGTCAGAAAACCATCCCGACCTCTTTGCGACCCCCCTGGTCAACAGGCCGCACGGAGGTTGGCCTCTACAGAGAGACTATTGACGTCCTGCGTCGTGGAGAGGGGGCTAAAGAGTGGCCGGATTCGCTCGGAATCGGCGGCCGGATTCAGCGGAATATGCAGGTGACTTCCAGCCGGACGGTCGTGAGAGTACGTAGGCAAGTGTTTCAGTGGATGCTTGCGTGGCCGTTTAGAAGCATAGTTTAGTCGGATCGACAAAACTATGCTTCAGCGTTCAGCATGCTTGAGTGAAACGGATGGGGAATAGACTGTGCTTTGGATTGACATCCGCCACGGTCTGAAGGCCGGGGTCTCCGTGCCGGGGGAAAAGGGGTGGAACCACTCGGTTTGTGACCGTGGGAAGGTTGCAGAGAATCCTGTCTTGAGCCATTGTTTTGCCGGCTACACGAACTTCCGACAAGCGATGATTCAGCGGGTAGGTTCTCTTATGGAGAGTATGCTTGTTGAGGATTATTTACTGCCGAGGATGGCGTTCTTGGCTGCCTTGGCGATACGGAACTTGACCACCCGCTTGGCCGGAATCTTGATTTCTTCACCGGTTTGAGGATTGCGTCCGATTCTGGCCTTCCGGTTACGGAGAACAAGCTTTCCTAGTCCGTTAATCGGAAAACCATTTTTGGCTTCTCGATAGGCAAGCCCGGCGTAGTCAGCAAGGAATTGGATGACGGCTTTTTTCGTCAAGCCTGACTTTTGTGCAAGATGATCGGCGATTTGGGATTTGGTTAAGGATTTTGCCATCGATAGACTCCTCGTGCGTTGTGTGTCGTACTTGTATAGGGATGCGGTGGTGGTGTCAAGATCGTAACAAATCGAGCAGGTGTATTCAGGAGAATGCTCTGCGGGTATGGAGCTATTCCATCTGTGACCCATGGGAAGGGACATCTTCTCCGTACCGTTGCCGTGAGATCCATTCATCGATCAACGCTCGTCGCTGTGCCTCATAGTGAGGGACACGGTGCCCAAGGATACGGATATCGTGCTGGGCATCAACGGTGCGTTTGGCGTGGGCGGCGAGCCATTGCCGTTGGCCTGGAGTCAGCTGCGAGAGAAATTCCTGCCGTACGAGCTCCTGGCGTTGCTCATGAATCTGCTGTAACAGGATCAAGTGGGCTTCGATCGTCTGGAAGGAGGGCATCGTGTCTTGGGGCATTGGCCCTGGATGGGGTGCCCGGCTACTTCCGGACCCCGCCGGCGTGACTTGCAGATGCGTGATGAGTGCCTCTGTTGTGGCGTGGTCAAACGTCAGGCGATAGATCGTGCCGGCAAAGGTCTGGGAGACGACGCTGATCAGCCCGCTCCGGAACAAGCCCTGCAAGCCATTGCGCCGGATGTGGTCGATTGAAACGCCGGTTCCGTGATGAATGTGGGCATAGCTTAACGGGGTGGTGTGCTCAGGGGTGTGCGGATGCCGGTGGGCCGTCAGGAAGGCGAGGAGTTGGACCTGTTTTGGATGGAGTGGCCGGGCTGCCGTGAGGGCTTGGACAAAGGCCGGGGTGATGGCGGTGCCAGGGGACCCCGGCGTGTCGGATGTGGAAGAACGACTGAGATCCGAGATCGGAGGAGCTTGCATCTCGCCTCGGTGGCCGATTTCACAGACGTAATCAAACGTGCACGGACGAAACTATACCGGAGGGTTCTTCGGGGTTGCAACAGCGAAAAACCGGTTCATGCACGTTTGATTACCTCACTACCATAGGGGTATGCGCTTCCCGATGGAGGCGGATCAGCTCGCGTTTGATGCGTCGGCACTCGGGGCAGGAGACCGGGAACTTCAGGCGGGTTCGGGAACGGATACTGGCGAGATAGGTGTGTTTGTTGTCTCGAGGACATTGCCACCAGACGATGAGTGCGGATCCGGTGGAGAAATTCGCCGGGGTGCGATCCTCGTTGAGATCCGGATGCCATTCTTTCGCCAGGTGCGGAAGTGTGGTGAGCAGCTGGTCAGCGCTGCGCTGTCGCGTACTGGTTTTTCGGATGCGATGGCCGGCACAATACGGGCATCCGCTCCGCCGTCGATTATTGACGGTGGTATCAAACACATGCGTCGGATCGATCGGACATTGCCACCACGCCCGATAGCGTGAATTGAGGGTGACATCGTGGGGGGTGAGGGCGCCGTTCTTTGTGGGATGCCACGTGGCGGCGATCGCCGGGGATGTGACGGCCAGCGTCCGGTTGCAAAACGCGATGCCCTGATAGGTTCTCAGAGCCAGGCGGCAGCGTCGGCAGCCGCTGTGCTTACTATAGCGGGATTTGAGCGAGGCCTGCCAAACGTGTGTGGGCATCCGGAGGCATTGCCACCAGACGGGAATGGTGGAAGCGGTGCTTAATCGGTCGAAGGTGAGCGCTCCGTTGAGGGTTGGGTGCCATTCCGCGGCCAGCTCGGGCAGCCGGTCGCTGAGCGAGGCTCGTCGTCGCTGTGGGGGGTTGGATGTCCGCATAGGTCCTATAGTGCTATTACGATCCGAGGCCGGGCCTTTCCGCTTAAGCGGACGAGGTCGGTACGAGCCAGCCCTGGTCGGCAAAGCTGACATAGCGGTTGTCGCCGACCACGACATGATCGAGCACCCTGATTCCCAAGAGATCTCCGGCTTGGGTGAGTCGCGCGGTGAGTGTGCGATCTTCTGAGCTGGGCGTGGCATCCCCGCTGGGATGATTGTGGGCGAGAATCAGACCGGCGGCGTTCATGAGGACAGCTGCCTTGAATGTCTCGCGCGGATGCACAATGGACAGAGTCAGTGAGCCGATAGAGATGGTATGGAGCCCGATGATGCAGTTCTTGCTGTCCAGAAGGATCGCGAGCATTTCCTCACGATCATGGCCGTGAAAGTAGTCGTGGAGCAACTCGAAGACGTGTTGGCTATGGGAGATCCGCCGAGCTGGGTACGGAAGCGAGGCTTCTCGAATGGCCATGAGCTTGATTCTGGGGATACGGGTCTGATGAACCGGATCGGGCAATGGAGGACCTGGCATCGGGGGTGCCGTGGAAAGAGCAGCAGTGGCGGTGGTGATCGTGTATCGGCTGGAACGTCTTGAGGGCATCGATTCCTCGCTGGATCAGCAAATGGGACATCACTGGCACTCGGCATGGCGTGGAGTCGTGTTGGAGAGGTTTCGCCCAGGAGTCTAGCCGGCGACGGACGGAGGCCCTTCGTGCTCGAGCGGGCCATGGGCAACGGGTGTCGTGTGGCTTATTGACACTCCCACGACTGAAGCCGTGGGCTTTCTGGCCTAAGCTTAGTAATGAGAGAGAAACCGTTCGGCGGCCGTGGCGCGGCGATGTTCCTGGTCGATCAAGCGTTTCGTGGTGCGGATATGTTCATGCCGCAGCATCTCTTGGACGGCCACCGGCGGCGCTTTTTTAGCCAAGGCCTGCTTGCCGGCGGTGTGCCGCAGGGAGAGGGGCGTAATGCCCGGCCGTTTGATCCCGGCGCGGCGCAAGGCGGCCGTGATGCGGCGTCGCATTTCTCTCGGCGGCATCGGCCGTTCGTCGTCGTCCGTGTACGTGGTGAAGAGGGGCGCGTCGGGAGGGTAGGCGCCGCTCGGATAGCGTCGCCGCAGATAATCATCCAGATCCTGTTTGAGCGACGCCACGATGAGCACGGGTTCCTCTGTCTGCTTCCCTTTGCTCTGTAGCGTCAGCCAGGCTTCTGTTCCATCCGGCCCGATGGGCCGGAGATCCTTGAGACGGGCCCGCGCCAGTTCCGTTTCTCGCGCGCCGGTTTTTAACATCAGCCGGCAGAGGACGGCGTCACGGTGCTGACTGAGTTTCTCACAGTCGAAACTCTGTAAGAGCTGTTTGATTTCCCGAAAGACTAACCAGTCGGTCGACAACTGGACCGGTTGGCGTGGGGGCACGACCCGCTGCCACGGATTGGTCTCGAGACGTCCTTGCGTGACGAGATACCAGCCCCAGCGTCGGAGGACGGCAAAATGGAGATTGTGGGATCGACTGGAGCCGGCTTGGTCCTGGAGGTGACGGGCATAGCGAAACGCCAATTGCGCGGTACAGAGTGGACGGGGGGTGAGGCCCGCCCACCAGGAGAGAAACCGCGAGAGTTTCCGCCGATAGGTGTCGAGGGTCTCGGCGGCGAGTTCGACCTCACAGGCCGAGAGATACTGTGCGACCCAGGTGGCAGCCTCGTCATAATCGAGGGCCGATGGGGGAGCCGCAGGGGAGGTGACAGACTGGTCAGGCATAGATCCACGCGCTACTGTGCGAAAGGGTTTTTAGCATAGGGTATCTATCGAGCCCTGGTATAACAAAATCTACCATTCCCCTACAAGCCCACCGCGCACCCGGAAAAGACCACCCTTCGCTTCACTGTCTCGGTACAGAGTGCTCTACCAGGGCCTTTCCTTGTATCGACACAGGCTCAGATCCAGGAGGCGTGACCTGGCGTCCCCGCCAGTGCCCAAGATGAGGGGCGATGGAGTACAAGAGACGGTACAGCTTGGCGAAGCGGCATGGAGCCAACGCGGACTGCGAGGGAAGGGACAATTAGCCGCAGGGTTATTACGAAGGGAGGGGATGATGCCAGGGAAGATCCGAAAGCGCTTCAATGTGTTGACTGCGGAAAACGATCACGCGGCCCGGGCATTTTCTGAGTATGTGCCGAAGGAATATCGGGATACCGCGCAGTACATCGATGTGCTGCAATGGAACATTGAGTGGTTCGGCGCCGGCAAGTCACAGGCGAAGGACCGTCAACGGTTCAACCGGGTGGTGGATATTCTGGAGGCATTCAATTCGGACCTGTTTGTCTTTCAGGAAATCGCGGGCCCCTCGAAAGACGGCCGGTATCCGGGGGTGTTGGATGCGGTCGCCGAGGAGCTCAATCGCCGCGGGGCCGGCGACTATGTGGTCTATTACACGGCCGCAGGCGGCGAGCAGCGGGTGGCGATGATGTGGGATCGGGATTGGCTCCGGTCGAAAGCAGACGTAGAAGATTTGTTTCCCCGCGGAGAGCATCAAAAACCCGGGAAGAAAGATCCCTTCGCTGGGCGAACACCCCTCTACGGCTATTTTACGGCGCGCATTCCTTCAGGATCCTCGGTACCCGTGCCGCCGGGGACGGAGAAGTTCGACTTTCAGGTCCTCGGCGTGCATCTCAAAGCGATGGCGGAGGGGGCGCCCCAACGGAAAGAATCGGCGGCGATCTTGGCGAACTGGCTGACGACGACGGCGCAGGCCACCGATTCAGACACGATGATTCTCGGAGATTGGAACGCCGCGCCGGATGCACCTGAATGGGCCCCGTTTCATGCGTTAGAAGATGATCCGGCAACGCCTGTGCATTTTCGTGACATTAACGATCCGAGCGATTACTCGTATCTGTGGCTGGCGAACCGGAGCAATCGGTTTCTCTCACGGATCGATTTAGCTGCGGTGACCTTGGCCTCGGCCGACCAGGTTGTGGATCAGCAGATTGCGAAGGTGGTGCAGTGGGTGCCCATTCAGGAAGCGTTGGCGCGGGCCGGGTCCATGAAAGATAAGGCTGTGGTGAAGGTGCTGCAAGAGGTCAAGGAAGCTGTCAGCGATCATTTGCCGACGTTGGCGCGCTTCTATATCAAACAGAAGTGAGAGAAGGAGTGAGGGATGTCGAGGCCCCGGCCGATCGGCGAGCGAGGGGCTATGGCTTGGCCACTATAACCACGCGGACCAGAAAGATCGGGGACGTGTTGCGGGTGGACTCCCAGCCTGGTGGTGGGATGGTGATCACGGTGCAATGGTCGTTGGCGTCCATGCTGTGTCTGGCATGACCCCGCCGATTCGCCGCCTGTTGCCTAAGGATCACAAGTTGGTCCGGACGAGGAGCCACCGTCAAGAGGTGTGTAAATAGGGTTCAAGCGGCGGTCCTTTCGGACTGATTGTCCTCGTCGCTGTTCACCCTGCCTGATCTGGTTATCCTTCCATCTTTGAACGGCACACCAGAGGCGACCAGCGGCAACAGCTCCGGCGCATTGAGTTTTCTCCACGACTTCTCCGCCACCCGGAGCATCTTCCAGATAATGGCCTGGGCCCCCTCCACTCGTTTGTAGCGACGAGACGCGTCCGTACGGAGCCGCACCGAGGCGAAGGGGGATTCCACGATGTTCGTCGTTCGAAGGTGAATCCAGTGTTCGTGTGGGAACGCATAGAACGTGACCATGCGGTCCCAGTCCCGCAGCAGCGTATCGACGGCGTTCTTCTCCGTCCTCCGGTATGTTTGCGCGAATTCATCCCGCCGCCGTTCGCATTCGGCTTTCGTCTCCGCATACGGCATCGCCTTCAGCAGCTCAGTCGCCTGCGGCTGGACTCGCCTCGGGAGATCGTTGAGGACATTGGTGATCTTGTGGTTCCAGCACCGCTGCTCCTCGCCGGCTGGATGGATTTCGCCAACGGCCGCCCAGATCCCGAGATGCCCGTCGGCCACCGTCAGCCGCGGGAACGTGAGTCCGCGGTGTTTGAGATCGCGCAAGATCTTCAGCCAACTCTCCTTGCTCTCCCGTTCGCCACTCTCACAGGCTAGCACGATCTTCTCGCCGGTGCGGAGTGCACCCACGATGGTGAGGAGCGCGCGCTTGCGGTCCTCGATGCCCGCCTTCACATACAGGCCGTCGGCCCACCAATAGACGATCTGCAGCTCCGACAGATCCCGTTTCGCCCACGTCTCGTACTCGAGCTCGAAGCGGGCCTTCAGTCGTTGCAGCGAGCTCGCCGACAGCGGCGCCCCCTCGCCCAACAGACCACGGAGCGCCAGCTCAAAGTCTCCAGAGGATAGCCCGTGCAGGTACAACTCCGGCAGCAGCGCGCCGACCTCCTGGGTCCGCCGTGTAAACAGAGGGAGGACCTTGCTCTCAAACCGGTCGGTCAGATCGCGGACTCGTGGGCGCCGAACTGTCACCGTCCCATTCATCATCGAGAAGGCGCGGGGTTTGCCGTAGCCGTTTCGGCTCCCCATTGGTGGATCAATCGGCGACACCATGCCGCGGCGCGCGTAGGGGGCACGGCCGAGGAACGTCGTGACTTCCTCCTCAAGGAGCTGTTGCAGCTGGACCTGAATCTGCCCACGGGCCCACTGCTCAAGCGTGGCGTAACACACGGTGCTTGACTCGGTGGTCTCGGTGCTGGTTCTCTTCTTCATGGTGGCGTATCCTTTCCCCTCCGCTTCAACGGAGGCGTGGTTGGTTGATGTCCAACCGAAAGGGTACGCTGCCTTCATCCTATTTCCACACCTAAAGATGATACCTCCGGACGAGGGCTCCTGATCATCTTGGGTCTGAACAGGACGTGCTGGTTGAGTACAAAACATCAGAACATCGACCCCCGGTGAGAATGCCCAGACACGTGCTAAGGCGTACCTGAATCACTACCGGTCCTGGTTAGATGTGCACAATTCAGTAAGTACAGACTTGCCCAATAGCACAGAAACCACGTGAGAACAACTGCGGGGACATCGCCCTACGTTGCTCACTCCCTGTGACCTGGAAGCAGAAGGCTTGACAGACTTTTACCTGATCGGTTGTTTTACGAAAGCCTGCCAGAATGCCCCGCCCAGAAGGGCGGGGATGAATGGCAGCCCGTAGCGAAGCGGAGGTAAATTCCCTCTTGGTTTACAAAAGCCCCGCCTGGAAGGGCGGGGTTCTTTACCCGTACGGTAAAAATAGGCAATTGCGCGAACTCTACAAAATCGTGCAACTGATCACAAAGGAGATGAGAACATGACCAAGGCAGGCAAACACATCATCACCGGCGCAAAGGACGCGCTCGACATGCTGCACGGGAACGCGTCCGGTAGGGTGCACACCATCCGCACCGCGGACATCGACGTGCGGAAAATCCGCAGCCGCCTCAAAATGACTCAGCAGGATTTCTCCGCAACATTCGGCATTCCCATCCCGACCCTGAAAAAGTGGGAAGTCGGGAAGCGCGTGCCGGAAGGCCCCGCGAAAGGCTACCTCATGGTTATCGACAAGAACCCGTCAGCCGTGAAAAGAGCGCTTCAATCGCTTTAGACCTGTGATGAAAAAACCGCCCGCAAGATTTCCTCACACCCCGGCAGGAGTGCCTTGGACCCCTCGGTCTTACCGTGACCGGTGCGGCCAAATATCTGCGCGTCACCCGGCAGGCCCTCAACAACCTCGTAAACGAGCGGGCAGGGGCTTCCTATTCAGTACCTCAAACCATGCCCGTTGGCGTCAAACAAGGTAGGGCGCTTCTGCCGCCTTCGAATACTTGCCTTGCAGTTCAGGCACTTTATGCCTATATTGCTAGGATGATTAAGCGACATGCTCAAGACAAGATCATGAACCTGCTCCAGATTTTTCCCGCTGTTGGCATACTGGGGCCGAGGCAAGCAGGAAAAACGACACTGGCACTCCAGATCGCCAACACCCTGCGCCCAGAACCGATCTATCTCGATCTTGAAGATGAAGGAGATCGCCTCAAACTGAGTGATCCCAGGTATTACTTCAAAACACATGAGGGGCGGCTGATTATTCTTGATGAAATTCAGCGCTTGCCCGAGATTTTTACTACTCTGCGAGGTGTTATCGACCGCCGACGCCGTGCCGGGGAAAAATCCGCCCAGTTTCTGATTCTGGGTTCTGCATCGCTTGACCTGCTGCAGCAATCTTCTGAGTCCCTCGCCGGCAGGATTGCTTACAGAGAACTGGGTGGCATCACAGCCTGGGAGGGCGCACAAGATAAAAAACTGTCCGCAGATATGCTATGGGTGCGCGGCGGGTTCCCCTCCAGTCTCCTGGCTACCTCGGACGCTGAAAGTTTTGAGTGGCGCAAGACTTTTATTCGCACCTATCTTGAACGAGATATTCCACAAATCGGCCCGCGTATTCCTGCATCGACTTTGCGCCGCCTCTGGACGATGCTGGCGCATCATCAGCGCGGACAAGTCAATATTGCCCAGCTTGCCGGCAGCCTTGACCTGTCGTCACGTACAACGAAACGCTATGTAGAGCTTCTGGAGGATTTGCTGCTCGTTCGCACGCTCCGGCCCTGGTACGGCAATATCGGGAAACGGCTCGTCAAAGCGCCAAAGATTTATATTCGTGACAGTGGCCTGTTGCATACGTTGCTGGGACTTTCAACGCTAGAAGATATCCTCGGTCATTCCATCGCGGGAGCAAGCTGGGAAGGCTTTGCGCTTGAGAATCTTCTGAGCGTGCTGCCTGATGATGCGCTTCCGTGGTTTTACCGCACAGCAGCGGGCGCTGAAATTGATCTGGTGATTGAGCAAGGCACACGTCGCCGGATCGCCATCGAAATCAAACGCTCACTTGCGCCCAAACCCGCGAAGGGATTTTATATAGGATGTGAGGATATCCACGCGACGCACCGATTCGTCGTGTATCCCGGCAAGGACACGTTTTCTCTGTCTGAACATCTGACTGTTGCTCCGTTGGTCGATGTAATGGAAACATTGCAAGAACTGACGAATACCACATAGGGCAGGAGAGTAGGAGACCGATCGCCTGAACCGACCGGGTCACCTCACACTCACTCCGACACCGGAATGTTCGTTTCTCCGAACATGATCGCATCGGTTTTGTCATGGTGCGGCCCTTGCTCATCCCCGAAGGTCTGGCCACAGATCCAATTCGTTCCCGTTGAATTCTATGGCTTCAGATCAAGCGGCGGAAAAGCCTGCATGCCCATTCAGAACACGGGATCGTGTATGCCGTACGACGCCAAGCGCATGAGCCCCTCATCCCGTCATCGTGCGGACAGGCGTTATCCCCGGCCCTTGGCCTTCAATGCTGGTGCAAACGTCGCCAGGGACATGACGAGCGTGCGCGGCGTCGTGGCTAAGGGCACGGCACCGTACGCGGTGTACCAGTCGGCGGCGCGTTCGTTCTTCGCATCGATGATAAGGATCACGCCGCCAACGCTGGCCGCGGCGCGCAGGCAGCGACGGCCGGCTGCCGCAAGGAGCTGGCCACCCAAGCCCTTCCCTTGCAGCCGCACGTGTGTCGCGAGACGCGCGAGCCGAAAGCCCGGCACATCGTGACGTGCGAGGCCACGCCGCACCATCTCCGGCGTGTCCGCATACGCGAGCGCGCCGGGCGCGAGGCTGTAGAAGCCAAGGACCGTCGTGTTGTCGGCATTGTCGATCGCGAGGAAGGTTTTCGCGCCGCCTGCGTCGTGACTTTGGCGGGCGTATCGATGCAGGAACTCGTTCATCGCCGCATCGCCGCAGTCAAAGGCCTTGCGGTCGTGGTGTTTCGCGATCGGCTCCTCGTGCCAAGCCGGGACGCTCATGGCTCTGTCGCTAACGAGGCGAGCGCCTTCCTGAGCCGGGCGTTCGGCGGCGGCGGCGTTTCGAGCAGCTTCAGCACTGTGAGGCTGTCCCGCTCCGACAGCATGAGGCGCTCGGCCTCTTCGATCACCCGCTTGGCTTCGCGCAAGGCCGGTTGGAGCACGAAATTCGTCAGGTCCGTGTTGCTCAACGCCGCCGCCCGCACGAGCGTGGCCTTCTGTTCCGGCCGCACCCGGAGATTCATCCGCTTGTTATCGTCGATCGCAACCCGGGGCATGGCTCTTCTCCTTAGTGTGTACACATTGAAAGAGTACTCGAATTCCGCGCAGATGTCAATGCGTGAGCCTTGAATGCGTACGCCTCCCTGCTGGTCCCTCTCACGCTCAGGCCCGAGTCACACAACGCATCTCGGCTCGTCACAGGAACAACCGTCGCGATGATTGCCCTTGGAGTCGTTCGCCGATGCTGCCACACGTGTACGCGACGATGTGCGCAGACGTTGGCAACCCAACAGCGTACGAGAGGGCAGTCTTGTCAAGACATCCTCAGACCGCTCGACTGTGAAATGGTTGAACGTATTGAGTTGTGGGCCCATGCGGTCCATGCGTACCATGTCGGGCGAACGCCCCCTGTACCAGTCCATCCTCCTTTCAGATTTTAATCCTCTTTGCCAGATCGAGCGCCTTGCGCTGATCAACTCCCAGATAGTGCGCCGTGCTGCCGATGCTCTTGTGGCCCAGCAGGTGCTGGCAGGCCGCAAGGTTTTGCGTCTTGTCATAGATTGCCGCCGATTTCGTCCGGCGCATCGAGTGTGTGCTGTGCCGCCGGGGATCTACGCGGGCAAGAGACGACCATTTCTTGACCAGGTTGGCATATTGTTCGCGGGTCAGATGACGGCCGGTTTTGCGATTGCCGATACTGGTCCACAGGAACGCTTCCGGGTCTTTGTTTTTGTCCGATGCCAGCAGCCAGTCGGCAATCGAATTCCGAGTCTCCGGCGACAGCGCCACGACGTGGCCGGCACCGGTCTTTTTCTGGCGGATCGTAAATTCATGGACGACATCGCCGTTGTGATCCGTGACATCGATGACTCGTAAGGGAAGCAGGTCGGAGGCGCGGAGCATGGTATCGATCGCCGTGTTGAACAACGCCAGATCCCGAATTTTCTTTTCTGCGGCGAGCAGGGTGCGGATCAGGGCACATTGTTCTGGCGCGAATGGTGCCATCTGACCAACGGCTTTATCCTTGTTCCAGGGCTCATTCTCAATTTTGGCTTTCTGCTTTTTACTCACAAAAGCAAAAATAGCATATACTGAAAGTAATGTAAAGCCTTGTTTTATAATGTTATTCTATTTTGGCTTTTATCTAAAGCAAAAATTGAACAAATCCAAGGGTTCATTCGCCTTCGAACAGTAATACCTCACCAATTCAGTCACGCATCACTATTGGGATCTGAACTAGCCCGGGTTTGACGGACACCTCAAATGGGGGCACGATAGCCCCGACGGAGGTGCGACATGGGCCAACGACGACGGTTCACTCCCGAGTTTAAGCGACACGCGGTAGAACTCCTGAATGCCGGGCAACGGCCTGCTGCCGAGATTGCTCGTGAGCTCGGCATTCCGCGGAATCGCCTCTACAAATGGCAGAAAGCGGTCGCCGTCCACGGCGGCGCCTTCCCGGGGTCAGGGCGGCAAGCTGAACCCGCTGCTGAACTGGCGCGTCTCAAGCGTGAGTTGGCGCGGGTCACCGAGGAGCGAGACATTTTAAAAAAAGCGTCGCAGTACTTCGCGAGGGAGTCCGCGTGAAGTACGTGTTCATCCGGACTCAAGAACGCCTTCATCGGGTCACGGCTTTGCACAGTCCTGGGCGTCAGCCGCAGTGGTTACTATGCCTGGCGGGATCGGCCGGTGAGTGCCCGCACCGCCGACGATCAGCGGCTGCTGCCGCTACTCCGCCAGATTCATCAGGAGATGCGGGAGGAGTATGGGGCCATCAAACTCTGGCGGGAAGCGAGCGGTCGAGGACTCCGCTGTGGCCGCCATCGGGTCGCACGCCTCCGAATCCTCGGCGGCCTGGCGGCCAAACGGGTCCGCCGATTCCGCGTCAGTGTCGAGCATCATCAACTCCCGCCGCCGGCGCCCAACGTCTTACAGCAGCGCTTCGAAACGACGGGGCTGAATCGCGTCTGGGTCGGGGACTTCACGATGGTCGCGACCCGGGCGGGGTGGCTGTATGTGGCCGTCTTGTTGGACTTGTATTCACGGCGGGTGATTGGTTGGGCCATGCGAAACAAGCCGGACCAACAACTCACGCTCGACGCCCTGGCGATGGCCGTCCGTCAACGGCAGATTCAGCCGGGACTCATTCATCATTCCGATCAGGGGGCGCAGTACAGTGCGCGGCTGTATCAACAACGCCTGAGGGACCTCGGCCTTACGCCAAGCATGAGCCGGAAAGGGAACTGCTATGACAACGCCGTGGCCGAAAGCTTCTTCAGTACGCTGAAGAATGAACTGATTCATCACCAGACGTATCAGACTCACGGCGAGGCCGGACGAGAGATTTTCGCGTTTATTGAAGGATTCTATAATCGCCAGCGGTTGCATCAGAGCCTCGGCTATCTGAGCCCGCTGGAGTTCGAACGACGGCTCGGTGAGTCTTAACCTGGTGTCCACGAAACCTGGGCCAGCTCAATCTGTCCCTCTCTGTATTCGACGCAGACCAGCCGGCGCTAGCAAGTTCTCAATCCAAGCTATGGGTTGCCCACGCTCACTGCAGAACGTAAAAAATGCGCGTTGCTTGGCGCGGGTGAATGCGACGAAGAAGGAATTCAATTCTTCCCGTTGATTTGGCGTAAGACTCCACCATGTTTGGTTATCAAGCCCGTAAAAGATCATCGTATGAAACTCAAGCCCTTTACTTTTGTGAATCGTCATAAGAACAACTTGACCAACTCCCTCGAACTCATTCAGCACTTCATCCCACGAACTAGCCCCCTGTGCGCATTCCCGGAGAAGCGCAACAAACCCGTTCCAGACCCGTTCGAAGTCGTGCTGGCGTCTATATGCCGGAATGTTCTGCCGGACCAACGACACTCCCACAAAATCAAGAACTCGCCTTACCATCTCACTTGCTGAATCTGGATTGAGATCCACCTCTCTCATAGAGCGACGCAAAGCGCGCACAAAATCACCGAGTCTTGTCTGTAGCTGTTCCTGATCAGGTCCGTCATCCGGGTCAAGGCTTTCGAGAAACTGTATCGTTTGTTGAGCTCGGTCCCAATCCTCCGGACTCCTCATCTTCGCTCCTAGGCGAAGAAGGGGCATCAATATCGCGGTGAGTTCCTCCCCTAGAAGACTTTGGATATCTATGTCACCGACAAACCTGGCCGTATTTCTTAACCTGATACCCCGGCGTGCAAGGGCCGGCGCTAAATCCTCTTCAGCCCGATCGGCATGGCTTCGAACCAGAATCGCTATGTCATGCGGCTCAACGTTTCCAGATTCCACTTCCTCCGCGATCCAATCAGCCAGACGGCTTCTCTCCGCCTCGGGATCTCCAAACTCCCAAATGGCGGCGACATCTCCATGAACCTCACGCTCGGCCCTGGCTTCAGGGCATTCACTCT
Organism: Nitrospira sp.; assembly: GCA_024760525.1. Taxonomy (NCBI): domain Bacteria; kingdom Pseudomonadati; phylum Nitrospirota; class Nitrospiria; order Nitrospirales; family Nitrospiraceae; genus Nitrospira; species Nitrospira sp. The sequence continues at coordinate 147,556 of CP060500.1, read as the reverse complement.
CTGGGTCAATGCGACACGCGATCACATGCTGAATGCGGACAAGATCTTCGTGCGAACGCCAGTTTGACAATAGCTGCACTCGACCGGCAGAGAAAGTAGTCTCAAACTGAGAAAAACCATCCGGCATTGCTCCCGCCCACCCCATTATCCGTTGCTTGTCATCACCAACCGCCGTCAACACTGAGTCGCTCCCATCCAGCGCTGTCGTGAGAAGCTGAAACTGAGCCGAGGTTGTGTCTTGGAATTCGTCAAGAAAAATGAATGGATAAGTCATCTGAAACGCGCCGCGAATACCAGGATGTATCCGGAGAACCAACTCTACGAGACGATTTATCATCGCGAACGTAAGTCCAACCCCTGCGGGATTCCTGTACTGCTCCCGCCAATAGGCGGTGACTGCCGCGTACACTCCCCCGGTGCCTTCATTTTCATTTAGTGGGAGACGAGTCGTCGCCAAGGCAGATTCTAGCTCTCCCGCTTGCAAGCCGTAGAAGCCATGCCTTTCAAGAAACTGTTCATAATCTCTACGTTGGTGAAATACTATTTGATAGTCTAGCGGCGGACGCAAAAACTCAGGAATCGCTAGCCGGAATCTATCCAATAGCCCCTTTGTAAAAGCATCGAAGGTAAATGAATCTAACCGCCGCGCCTGTTCCGGTGGGCACCGTCTGGCCACCCGATCCGCCAGATTGTAAGCAGCATCCCGCTTGAAACTGATCGCGAGTATCCGTTTGGGATCGCGGCAAAGACCTGTCTGAAGAAGATAAGTCGCTTTTTGTGCAAGGAACTCAGTTTTACCTGATCCCGCTCCTGCAGTAACGCAAACGCTCTGACTCGTTTCCCGCAATGCTTCCCACGCGCGCGGTTCCAGATCATCAATGCCATGCGGTCGCCAGGCTTCAGGACTCATAAGCATCATTCTTCATCGCCTCTGAGCGCCAACGCCTTCTTGACATGTTCGATAAGCGCTCTCAACTCTGCAGGAGCCCCATCTGCCAACTCGGAAGCCTCGATCCGGTTGATGGCCGAGAGATGCGTCTCGGGCTTACTCGAACTCACAAACAGGTATGGGTACCATTTGAAAGCATCATCATAGCTAACATCAAAGAGACTTGGATCGCCGCCGGTTTTTAGCGTTACGGCTTTCTTTTCTTTAATGGCCATAGCATCTCCCCGAGGCCCATGACCTCCAGACCTGGGATGCTCGTAGGCCACTGGAAACGCGGAGAGCATCGAAAAATCAATATCGACAGGGTAGGAGAAATATACCCCTTCCAATTTTAATGCTTGTAACCATGTATTACTCTCCCAACCATCGCACAGGTCCCCGTGATCAAGATCCGTCAGCTCTTCTACCGCGATCTCACCATCCAGAACACACCGGTTCGCTGAAAGGTCGTTGCCAATTGCCCTTAAGGTTTCCACGACCGTCCGCACGGTCTCCGCTCCTCCGTGGCGACGTCCAAGATCTAGATCCAATAATGTCGCATGAGGGATTCGCAGATCATTCAGCAGCTTCCAGAAATGCGCCACATGTCTTCCTCCCAGAGGGACAATCGGAACGAACGAGGGGTCCATCTCCATACCCATAGCCTCTGCGATTTTGGGAATGATTAAACGTTCTGATTCCCCTTCGCCGAGAACCACGAAGCGAGCGAAGTACAGTTCGGGATATGCCTTCACCGCTAACCGCACGTATCTGCTGGCTTCTTCATCACCAGCGGGAAGGCTAAGCCTTTTCACTGACGATTTTCGACTCCCACGTTCAATCCGGAAATATCGAACCTCCTCTGGATCGATCCTGCTCAAAATCGCTGACGAGTGGCTCGAAACAGCAACCTGTGCCGATTGCAGACTGCCAATCTCCCGGCACTGTGCAATAATTCTGGATAGAAAAAATGGCGATAGGCTGTTTTCAGGCTCTTCGATTCCGAGGATCGTCAGGTGCGCTCTCCGCATCTTCGCCACATCGAAAGCGCCATCACTATGAGTCACCGCAAAAGCATCCCTCTCGACCTCCAAGGTTGCCGCTGTGAGAGCTATGTGAAAAAGGGACCGTTGCCCGTCACTTAAATCAACGAGCTCTCGGTCACGTCCTGATTCATCAGGATAGAACATGAATGTGGCGTTTCTAACGAATTCATCGAATCGCCTGTCGACAAGCCTTAGAAGAGGAGTAGTATCAGTATCAGCCTCATGAACCTGGCGCCACCGTCGTTCAAGGCGTTCGAGTACGAATTTCGCTGGCTCCTCCCGGTCAAAACGGTTTTGTATGAGAGTTGCTGTCCTGGCAGCGGAGTTCCGAAACTTGGTTGACCACCGCGCAGCTTGCCACAGACGACCTTTCAAGAAAGATGTTACTTGTGCTCCGACGTCCCTGGTAGCAGGGATATACACAAGCTGAATTGATCCTCGCTGCGCAGGGAGGACTCTCTTGCATTCATCCTCTTCGAAGTCATCTTCCAACGTAAGGACCCACTTTATCTCTTCCTCGATATTCCCATCCGGTGTGCCGTCATCAGTCCACGTAGCTCTCAGTTGAATCCTCGATTTAAGCGGTTCCCCCTCACCCGAGGCAGCCATTTGAAGGAAAAACTCCGCCACTGCATCCTCTCGGTCATCCTCTGCCACACCTTCGAGTTCAGGAAAACATAGGATCACCTCTATGCGTAAAGATGCCCCAGAAGTGATCTCTTCTTGATCAGCCGGCACATGAAAATCCTGACGACGGACACGCCGCTGTGCCTCCGTCAATCCAAAAAGACGCGCTAAGGCCTGAAATACAGCTGTCTTCCCAGACCCGTTCCCTCCCACAAACGCTGTAACCCCTGACTCGAGTTCGATGCTCGTCTTCTCTGGTCCAAAACAACGAAAATTCTGAAGGGAAATGCTTTCTATTTTCATGATCGATCACCGAGGACTCGTCATCGCTTAAGTTGTTTCACAAAACTCTCCCAGCTCATGTCGACAATGCGCTTTCTCCCCTTTACTCCAGAAAAGACAGCTACTCCAGCGGAATTCAATTCAACGCGACACACGAACTTTCCACGTTTGTCGTATGCCCAGAAACGGATGGGTTTTACTCCCAATTCGACGTATTCACTGTACTGCATATATGAGCTTCGCTTAACCATTGTCTCCTCCCGGGAATAGGAATTATGCCGCGATTAATACTCCTCCACGCTCTACCAAACGACACTTTAGCCTTGGGTCGATCACAATGGATCGACCTTGATCAAATATAGAATTTGAAAGGAAGCTTTGGTTCTTCCGTCTGCGGAGCGGACACCAGAATTTCTCCCACCGCATTCGCGAATTTTATCGTAACCGGCAGCCTGTCGTTAAACAGGCATGTGTTGTAATTAAGCTTCGTCAATCTCATGACATCCGCCAACACCGTGTCCTGGTAACAATCACCTTTCTGAATGTTCACAAAAACCGGGTTCGGTGTTTCAGGTCCAAGGTAGGTGTTTAGTCTTGGAACATATCCGCTCGTCCATAAATACGCCGCTCGATCAGAAACCTTGAGCGCGGTTCCCCGGATCACCGGAAATGCTCCCGGCCTGAACAACTTTAGTTCGGATTTTGCATCACGAATTTGAACACCGACCAGATTCGTCGCAGATGGCACGGCTGATTGAAACCCTGCCCATTCCTCCTCGTTGAATCGCGATCGTCCATGGATAAAAAGCTCTTTTGGCTCTTCATTGCCGTGCAAGCGCTTATATTCCGAGACAACCAAAGACATCAATTGCGCTGCCGGGCTCTGTTTCAAATGATATTCTTTGCTCGAAGCCGTATACCAAGGACCAACAGCACCTCTGAATACGACTCCGTCCCCGGACGCAAGAAACATCTGCGCTGCGCAGCAGGCATTGGGATCATCACCGTCTGGATCTGTCTGTTTGTACACCAAGCCTACATAGCAAACCCCGGGGCGCACACCTGACAATCTCCACGGTTTCCCGCCCGCTTTATAATAGGCTGCGGTGCACAGCTTCCAGGCTATCGTCGCAGGATCTTCCACCTTTCGCTGAAGCCCACCAAAAGAAGTTTTGAAGTCTTCCGGGGCTAGTGTCGTTTCACGAACGATTTGCGTGACAATCTTGTCCTTTAGCAGCCTTGCCTTGAGTTGCCGCCGGAAATTCTTAGCATAAAGGTAAACTTCCGCTTCTTCTTCATCCAATCCAAACAGCGTTGGTGCCATCTTTATTAATTTCGCCTTTCTTTGAGAAATGATCACACTGCCTTGAATCGCTTCGCCTTTCGGGACCTTCGAGGTCGGCCTCCCCAACCGGTAGACGATCTCAGGTATTACAACAAACCAGAATGCGGGCTCCGCCTCCTCTTTTTGTGAATACTTGATCAATGGATCCACATATAGGTCTACGGCACGCTTTACCGCCTCGAAGCGATTGGCGATTCTCATGGCACGTTCGATCTCGGTATCCGGCACAATAATTCTTGCCAATGGCTCAGATGGCCATTTCGATCGAAAGACGCTCTCGAACCCCGGAAACGATGTGTGATGCTGGGCCTCAGGGTTTAGCCTTGGCTCAAATCGCTTGATATAGCCGCTGATCGATTGAGACCACCTGCTGAACCGTTCAATTCCCTTCGGTGTACCGATCACTCCATAACGTAGCGTCTCCGGCGCCGCGCTATCCTTGATAGGACCATACAGAAACAGTCCGTCCCGGGGGTGTTCTTCGTGCTGGCCGAATGAAAACTCCAGCTTCGGCTCTTTGATGTAATCTAGCTTCATGGACTCAAACTCCCGGTCGCTCCCGGATCGATTTTGTCCTCAATCACAGTATCCCCCTCCCCTTCGGAAGGGCTCTCTTCCTCATAGTCCTCGTACTCTTCCACAAAGGCAGGGTCATCACTCTCGACTTCCACCTCTTCTGTTCCTGTTGTCTCTCCCTCTCCCTCGAAGATGGACACGCCGGAAGTCATCGACATGGGTGGCACTTCCAACGACAATCCTGATTCGGATCCGGTCTCCAGCCAGATGCAGCGTTCTCCCTTCGCCAGCCAGAACAAGAGTGCTAATAACATGTCCCTCCATCGAGGATTCCGCCACGATTTTGTCACGGATCGCCGCAGACGATTCATCCGTTTAGCATCGTCAAGCGCTGTGCTGCCATCCTCGGACAGTATTATTCGGGGAATCAGCTTTACGTGGGGGGTCTCGCCAATCCATATCTTCGCTGAGATACCAAAATGCCATTTGTACTTCGATACCCCAACACTTGCATCCCCTACGAGCTGTCTTCTGCCACTCGGCCCATCGTTCCATTTAAAGGCTACCTTGTCCTCTGGAATTAATCCTGAATGCACCCACCACCCAGAAACCCCTGTGGAAAAGCCGTACCGAGACAATTTGCTCTCCCGTAATTTGTTTTCCAGCGCGCTTTTTATCAGTTGAGTCACAATGTTCTGTGCTTCTCTCCTGCCTATGGACCGCATCTCATCCCCATTCTCAAGGAAGTGCGGGAACCACCACTCTTTCTCGCGCGAGATTGGCAACGCGCATCCGTGCTCTGACTGAAAATCTGTCTCTTTCGCGCAGGAGAAAAAACCATGCCCATGCAGTGCGACAGGCCACCGCGAACTTGCCTTCAAAGCTGCGGCTCGCTCCTCCGCCCCCGCGCCCAGAAACTCAAAATATGCAATCGCGTTCGGCAATTCCGTAATCGCCAGCCAATTGGAAATCAGCTCCTCGGGCTGGTCCCGAACCGCCTTTGCTTTCACAAGGAAGGCGCCCCGCCAATTCTCAAGACTATCACTATTCGCTGAAGGCGTCCGCGGAACGCTATAAGACTCCAAGGTCTTAAACAGTTCACTCAGCCCCCGCCCCCAACCATTCATGAAATCAATGTATTGAGCCCGTACAATCTGGAAAGGAGAGTCGAATTGTTGCAGCCGCAGCGGGATAACAAACTCTCCGTCTTCTATTTTCTTTGCCACCTCTGTAGCAATCTGGATTTCATTCCGCACCCCGTCTTTCTCAACACCCCACGGTGTCCCGACTAGAAGCATCTTGAAAGCTCTCTCTCGCAATGCCTTCTCAAGCTTTCGCGCCCAATCCTCTCCACCGCGGAGTTTCAGGACATCTGCCCAAACCTCGTATCCTGCGCCGCTCAGGTGTGAACCGAGCCAAATCGCGAAGTCATTATCCTCGGGATTCGCGTGGCTGATAAAAATGGCCGGTCTGGGTTTCATCGGAATGTCGCTTTCCTTGTATTTAGAATCATATCTTGTACTCCTTGCTCCGTATAAAACCAACCTTCTCTAATCAGTGCTTTTTCTCCTCGGCTTGCAAGCCATCAGATCACTATTGACAGGCTGTCGACATGTCGACATAATCTTCACATGAAGAATAAACCGCCATCGATTCGCAAGACCCTGCAGCCACGCCAGATTGTCGGATTCAGCCTTCCCCCTGATCTTGCCGCTGAAGTGAAAGTTGAAGCGGCCCGCCGCAACATTTCCCTCCGCAAGCTTTTCACCGAGCTATGGACAATCTACAAGAACACCAAACACGCGTGAGGAAGAATGCCCGTTAACTCCGACAAAACCCTTCAATGGAAAAATGACATCGCTCAGTCCGTTGACATGTACAATGACTGGTTCATGAAATTTGCGCCTCAGGCTTTTCGCACCACGCGCATCCAGACCACAAAGGACGTAGAAGCTGCGCTTGCCTCAACCGGCAACCTTCTCTCGATCCAGCCATCCGTAATCCGGCAGCATCCTGAAATTCTGCCCACGCTGCGCATGTCGACCTGCCCGCCCATTGCCGTCGACAGGCTTATCGGCTTGGCCGGAGTGTCCCCGAATCTGGTCAAGTACATGGAACTTGAGAAAAAGCTCCCTATGCGAATGAGCGTTACCGAAGCCGATCAACAACTCGCCAAAATCTCAGCCATCATTCAAAAAATGGCCGATCCTGATATTTTCGTTTGGCTTGGACGGAAAGACCTGCCGACAGAAACAGAAATTCACCGCGCAGCCACCATCGTGGCAGACCGCCTTTGCGGGGCAGTTGCCAATCCCATCATCCGCAATGCACAGGAAAAGCGCCAACTGGCCGCTATCAAGGCTTGGCTCGAACAACGCGGCTACAGCCAGCTCCCTCAAGGAGATGGAACCACGTATGACACCATGACCCCGGGAACATTCAGCTTCCGCATGAATGTTCCGGTCACACTCGAAGGCGGCACTCAAACCGTCAACATTCCCATCGACGCCGTCATTATGCCGAAGTCAGCACAGGCCGGAGACTTCCCGGTTTTCTTCGAGGCAAAATCCGCTGGTGATTTCACCAACACCAACAAGCGCCGCAAAGAAGAAGCTGTCAAAATGTCACAGCTTCGCAGCACCTACGGCACCAAGGTCAAATTCAACCTCTTTCTCTGCGGATACTTCGACTCAGGCTACCTTGGCTATGAAGCCGCCGAAGGCATCGACTGGGTATGGGAACACCGCATCGACGACTTGATGCATTTTGGAATATGACCATGCCACGCACTATCGTCAGTCTCGAAACCATGCGCCGCCAGCTACAGGCCGACCTCGATAGCCACAAGACACAAACCGAGCGCAACCGCCTCGGTCAGTTTGCGACCCCATCACCGCTTGCCGAGGAAATTCTCAGATACGCTCAAACGATCCTCCCCCCGCACGAGAAAGTCCGATTTCTCGATCCGGCAATCGGAACCGGAGCCTTCTATTCCGCTCTCCTCAACGTCTTTCCCAGAAAACGCATTCAACAGGCTCTTGGTTTCGAGGTTGACCCTCACTACGGAAAGCCAGCCACACACCTCTGGAAGAACACCGGACTTTCCATCAAGCTTTCCGACTTCACTAAGGCAGAGCCTTCACCACGCTTCAATCTCATCATCTGCAATCCGCCGTATGTGCGCCACCACCACCTTGAGAACGGCAACAAAACCCGCCTCCAAATGCGAACCCAACAGGCCAGCGGCATAAAAATCAGCGGCCTTGCCGGTCTTTACTGCCACTTTCTTGGCCTATCTCACGCATGGATGGACGTGGGAGCTATTGCTGGTTGGCTCATCCCGAGCGAATTCATGGACGTCAATTACGGCCTAGCCGTCAAGCGCTACCTTCTCGAAGGGGTAACACTTCTCCACATTCACCGCTTCGACCCGAACGACATACAATTCGCGGACGCTCTTGTTTCTTCTGCCGTGGTTTGGTTCCGCAATACTGCGCCCCCAAAAAACCACGCAGTACAATTTACGTTCGGCGGCACACTTCTGGCCCCCAAGCTATCCCGCACCATATCCGCTCAAGCACTCGCGCATGAGCCGAAATGGACGCGGTTTCCTGCCGCAGACATCCGAACCGAAACAGGAATCCCGACCATCTCAGACTTTTTCCAGATCAAACGCGGTTTGGCGACCGGCAACAACGAGTTTTTCATTCTCACGGAAGAAGAAATCAAAGCCCGCAACCTTCCGATGGAGCTATTCACCCCGATCCTGCCAAGCCCGCGTTACCTCCCTGAAAACGAGATCAAGGCAGACCGGTACGGCAACCCCAAAATCGACCGCCCCCGCTTTCTTCTCGATACCAAACTTCCCGAAGATCAAATCAAACGCCGCTTCCCAGCCCTGCACCGCTACCTTGAGGATGGGAAGGCCCGTGGCCTTCATCACCGCTATCTATGCCAACATCGCTCACTTTGGTACGCGCAAGAGAACCGCCCGCCTGCGCCCATCGTCTGCACTTACCTTGGACGTTCCGATACCAAAGACGGAAAGCCGTTTCGGTTTCTCTTGAACACATCACGCGCCACCGTTGCCAATGTCTATCTGGCCATGTACCCAACTCCTGTTCTTGCCCGCGCAATGGCCCATGACAAGAACCTGATACGCCGCGTCTGGCACCTTCTCAACCAGATCACTCCAAACCGCCTCTTGGCAGAAGGCAGGGTTTACGGCGGGGGCCTTCATAAACTCGAACCCAAGGAACTTGCCAACGTCCCTGTCTCCGAAATCGCCGCGATCCTTCCAGATCACGCCCGCCCCCTCAAACAGACCGACTTACTCGCTCACGCCGTTTAAAAACCCTACGCCATTATCCGTCATTGACTGTTGGACGAATGCCGGTTTTTACCCGCGGTAGGCCGGGCAGGCTTTTCAGCCATCGGTGGCGCACAGGCCGCGTTGCCGCCCACGCCCAACGCGCCGCTGACTTCCTGCACGGCCTGCAGCCCGGCGACCAGAAGGAGGCGGCATAACAACCCTCCTGTTGATTTCCATTGGCTTGTGGAGCTATGGGGAAAGAACTTAAAATTGCCTTACGTCAACCACGATGAATCAATAGAGTAGAGTGGCTGATCCGGAGGTTTGTGCTTTGGTAGACATAGATGAGATACGGGACGCGCATTTAGCCATGCATGGCCTTACCAAGGCTGATGCAGAATATGTCTTTTATCATGACGAAACGAACAACATTAAAAAGCTGCGCCTTGGTGTGCAGGGGTTCAATGTTACGGAGCCTGGTGTATTTGTGCTGGGCGGCGTTGTGCATGACGGTGCGCCTCGGAGTTTTGACCCAGAGTCATTGCGCAATGCGATGCACATTCAAAGGAGCGCGGGCGAACTCAAGCTCAAGCATGTTGCCAAGGGCGAATTTCTCGATCTGTTGACGTCAGACAAATTGACCACCTTTCTACAGTGGATTTCCGATAACGACCTGTTTGTCCACTATCATGCGCTCGACCCGCTCTTCTGGTCGCTCGTCGATATTATGGACTCGATACTTTACAGGCTCGGCGAACCGCGCCTAATGGAGCTTCATATTCGGCTAAAGGCGGACCTGACCGCACTCCTTCGAGCCAACCTGCCCGAAACGACCAGTCTGTTTTACCGCTATAACTATCCAGACCTGGCTCCGGAGAACCGCAAGCCCTTTCTGAACGAACTCATCTCAATGCTGGAGCAGAGCGATGATGTGCTGCCGGAATTTAATTCGATGATGCTCAAGGGCATGTTGCAGGCGGGACGCGATCTTCCTAGCCTCGACTTCATTGAAGGGTGCACACCTCACCTTTTAATAGAGAGCTTCACCATCTTCTATCTGAAACGGATTGCGCTGTTCAAACATTCAACCCACATCCTTGATATGGAAGATTCCATTCGCGATGATTTGCAATCTATGAAGCTGGTATCAGGCGGGCAGCCAGTAAAGAATTACCGGTTTGCCGATTCCAAATCCGAGCCGGGCATACAGGTATCAGACATCGTGGTGGGACTAATCGGCAAAATGTACAGCTACTTCGCAGGAACCACGCGCGATGAGGTTTCTGCCGCGCGTGCATCTTTGATTGGCACCAGCCTGAAGAACGCGGAACTGCTACGCGACATCATCGACGCCTCACATGAGGCCAATATTGCGTTCCTAGATCACGTTACCAGCGCCAATGAAATTGGCAAGATGAACGTATTTCTTCGGTCTCGCGGAAGCGCGTATGAATGAAAGGGCAGATTGGAGCTTATTGAGACTAAGCCGAAAGCGGTGATGCGTGGTGCGAGGATCCTCGCCAACAAACACGAGGAACTCCGCCGCACCTCATCCGCTTGCAAAACCCTAACTCCGCAAATTCACCCCTGGCCCTTGATCCACGCCCCCACAGCGTACCGGAGTCCGAGCCAGCACACTGCGGAAATGGCCGTATCCTGTTCCCCTCGGTCTCGTCAGACCCCTTTCCCGCTGATTCCCGGTTGGCGCCACATGGCTGGCCGCGCCGTCAGGTCAATGGGCGGCCCGCACCGAAAAACCGTGTAGCCCATGTGACCTGCCGGCTATCCCGGCCCGCATTCCGGGAGCGCCCGGGAATAGCTGCGGGGAAAAAACTCTCTTATCCTCTCGATTAACATTTGTGATTAAGGAAACTGGATCATGGTTACCAAAGTGCCGCCGCCTTCTCCCTCTTTTCCCCCTTCGCTTGCGTTCCCAGACCTTGTTCCCGTGGCGCAGCTTCAGGCATTCCTCTATAATAGACATATGACCGTTGACAGAAATAAACCCATCACCGGCAAGGAGCTGGAAGCTCTGATTGAACGCGGCAAGGAAGCCAAGGCTTCCCTCGCATGCGAAGGAATTTTCCTCACGCCCGAAGAAGATGCCGCCTTCGCGGAAATGAATCGCCTCGGCCTGAGCTATGAACAGCGTGACAAGTTTCTTGACGAGTGGATGCACCGCACCTACGGCATCCCCCTGCCCGATCCCGCATGAGCGATCCTTACGTCTATCCCGGCACCGATGTTCTCAACAACAAGAGGAATATCCGCGAAGCCGACAAGCTTGAGCGCTTCGAGCGCATCATGAGTATGAAGCGCATGCAGGAGCCTCTGCCTGATATACCGATGACGTATGAAGGCTACAAAGCGATCCACAAGCATATTTTTCAGGATGTTTATCACTGGGCGGGAGAATCGCGCACCGTCTCAATGGCCAAGGGAGGCACGTTTTTCGGACCGCCCGACCACGTGGACACGGAAATGAAGAAGCGGTTTGAGATGATCCAGAAGGAAAACAAGCTGAAAGGTTTACGCCGCGCCGAATTCGCCAAACGCGCCGCCGAACATATCGGCGAGATCAACGCCATCCACCCGTTCCGCGAAGGCAACGGCCGGGCGCAACGCCAGTTCCTCAAAATCCTTGCGCGACAGGCTGGCCACAAACTAGACCTGCAACGCATCGCACCGGAAACCTGGCACCAGGCCTCCGTGCAGGGTTTTCAAGGCAAACACGACGACATGGAAAAGCTCATACGCAGCGCCATCATTGAACCCGCGCGCGTCAGATCCCGCGACGAAGGCCGGGAACGGTAAGCAGCCTCATACGGCAAGGGGCGATCAAAATGCACGAACAGACCATATTGACAGTGAAGATAGGATTTGGGCTCTCATGAATCTCCTGATAATCTGTCGTTTAAGAACACTCCAGGGGTAAATATGGCCAAAATTGAAAATCATAAATACAGCGTTGAAGAAGCATTCCGCGACTGTTTTTATATCGTCCCTGATTATCAACGCGAATATGTTTGGCAAGACAAAGAAGTACAGCAACTCCTCGACGACATCGATGAACAGATTGATGGCAGAGCCAACCAGGAATATTTCATTGGCATGGTGCTTGTGTCGCCGTCGTCACAGAAAAACACATTTGAAGTGATCGATGGCCAGCAAAGGCTGACAACATTTTTCCTTCTCCTCTGCACTCTGAAGAAACTATTTCACGGAGAACCTCAATATCAGACGATCAATGGCCTGATATCCGCCAGCTACACATCGAATCAAGGCGAGACAAAGACAAGCCTGAAATTAGAGCCGCGCTATGAAAACGCCGGCGAAGTAATGGCGAAAATCGTGGAGATGGAAGATGAACCTCAAGCGACCCGCAATGGCATTGAGGCCTCCGGAATCGCCAGTTTCGGTTCTTTGGAGAATCTTCTGAACGCCTACAGCACGATTTACGCCCATTTGCTCAAGAAACACGCGGATAAGGCCGCATTGAAGAAATACTGGGGCTATTTGGCCAACAACGTTGTCTTCATCCAGATCTCAACCGACCTCGGCAATGCCTTAAAGATATTTGAAACGATCAACGAGCGGGGTGTTGGTCTGAATTCTATGGACCTGCTGAAAAACCTGCTATTCACGAATGTTGAAGCACAGGAATTTGGTCGATTGAAAAGCGAATGGAAAAACATTACCAAGCCGCTCGAACGAGCAAAGCAAAAGCCTTTACGATTTCTGCGCTACTTTCTGATGGCAAGCTACAAAATTCAGAATGACCGCAGCGATTATATTGTACGGGAAGATGAAATTTATGATTGGCTTACGAAGAAGGAGAATGCCGCTGACTGCGAATATGAAGAGAAACCTTTCCAGTTTGTGAGAACAATCATCGAGAGCGTCAATCACTACCTGGCCTTTAACAAAGGCGATGGTAATGACGGCAGAGATAATGTCGCAATGAAGAACCTTGGGCTTCTTTGCGGCCCGGCCTTTAGTTTACACTTTGTCCTCCTACTGGCAGCCAGCAATTTTCCCAAGGCATTGTTCGACCATCTGGTTACACAACTCGAGAGTTTCCTTTTCTACTATATCTTTACCAAAACGCCCACAAAGGAACTCGAGCGCAATTTCTCAGTATGGGCAGACGAGCTGCGAGAAATTGGGAACGAGAAGAACAAGAAAGCCCAAAGAGAAAAATTGAATGCCTTCATTAACACACGTTTCCAAAAGAGCATGTCAGCCAAGGCTGCTGACCTCACAGACAGTATGAAGCGATATTCACTGGGCTCGATGCAGAAATATCGGACACGCTACCTGTTGGCCAAAATAAGCCAGCACGTCGACATGGCCTATAAAGGCATCAAGACGGAACGATCATTGGAGGATTATATAGAGCTTCAGATCGAACATATTTTGCCAGACAAGCCGAAAAAGGCATTTGCTACGGAGTTTGCCCAAAAGTACTCGGGCTTTGACTACAATCTGATTAAGAACAAACTAGGCAATCTTACGCTGCTGGAAAAACCCATTAATATCGTCATAGGTAACGATTTCTTCGAGATTAAAAAACCGGAATACGCGAAATGTAAGTGCTACCTAACCAGCAGTATTGCCGGTATCACCAAGGTTGGGAAAAACACCTCGACAACACGGATAAACGAAAAACTCCTGTCGTTTGATAACTGGACGCCTGAGGAAATTGACAGGCGGCAAACTATGCTGATCGGCTTGGTGAAAGATATCTGGAAGCTTTCAGATCTTGACGTTGCATAAAGTGTAGGTGTTTGGATTTGATCTGGCGGGTAGTGTCAGAACACATGCCCGGTGACCGGCAGGTCTCGACCGAGGCCGTGTGAAAATAGAAATGCAGAGCGAGTGAAATCTTTGTACCTGTGGCATTGCGGCTACGTTTGACTTGGCGTGACGGACATGCCGTTCAGTGTCGCAACAAGACCGGGCTTGCTACCCTGTCATGGCCGCCATCAGGGGTTTTACGCCGAAGATTCGCATGGTGCGCTTCAGGTTGTACGCCAGCACGTGCAAACTCATCTCTGTGTTGACCTTCGGCAACGTCTTCATCAGGAAATGCGTCGCCCCCATCCACGCCTTGAGCGTGCCGAAGACGTGTTCCACGGTCTGCCGGCGTAGTTTCATGGCGTTCGGCGTTCGATCCAGCCGATCCTGCATGGCTTCCAGGACCGATTCATGTTCCCAGCGCGAGATACGCCGGTAGTCGCCCGTGGTGCAGCGCGCTTTCAGCGGGCAGCGCGGACAGGCCGAGGACCAGTAGCGGTGCTGCGCGAGGCCGCGTTCAAGGCTCGTCATGCGATAGATCGCGTGCTCCCCGGCAGGGCAGCGGTAGGCGTTGCGCTCGGGGAGGTAGACGAAATCGCGCTTGTCGAACAGGCCTGCTGCGTTGTTGTTGGAGGTCAGCGGCTTGGGCACCAAGGTGGCGATCCCCTGCTGCTCGCATTCCCGGATTTGCTCGCCATTGAAATAGCCTCGGTCGGCCAGCACCGTGAGGCGTGCATGGCCGGTCGCCTGCGCCGCGTGTTGGGCCACAGGCGCGAGCTGCTGCCGGTCGTGTCCGTGGTTCGTCACCTCGTCCGCCACGATCAGATGGTGTTTCGTGTCCACGGCGATTTGCACGTTGTAGCCCACCATGCCGGTGCCGCGACCACTCGTGGCCATGGAGCGGGCGTCCGGGTCGGTGAGTGAAATCTGGCCATCGGGCGCGTCACGCATGAGCGCACCCATTTCATTCAGGCGCTGGATCTGCGTGTTGACGGTCTGCAGTTTCTCCTTCAGATGATGCACCCGGGCCTCGGGCACCAACGCGGGATCGCGATCGGCTCGATCCAGTTCGGTGAGGTAGCGTGCGATACTGGCTTCGAGTTGCTCGAGACGGGCGTGGAGCTTCCGGTCGGTGAAGTTCTTGTCGCGATTGTTCACGGCCTTGAACTTGCTGCCGTCAATGGCGACGAGGGCGTCGGAAAACAGGTTGAGCCGCCGGCACAGCAGGACGAATTCTCGGCAGACGCGACGGATCGCCGCGCCCTGGTCTTTCCGGAAGTCCGCAATGGTCTTAAAGTCCGGCTGTAACCGGGTGAGCAACCACATCAGCTCGACATTGCGCTGGGACTCGCGTTCCAGGCGCCGGCTGGACTGAATCCGATTGAGGTATCCGTAGATATAGAGCTTGAGCAGCACGGCGGGATGGTAGGACGGTCTGCCGGTCGCTTCCGGTTGTACGCCATCAAACCCCTGCTTGGCCAAGTCGAGCCCGTCGACGAAGACGTCAACCACACGAACGGGATTGTCCTCGGCGATGTAGTCCTCAAGTGACTCCGGAAACAGGGTGTGTTGCGACCGGTCTTGCCCTGAAATGAAGCGCTTCATCAGGGACACCTCGTCAGGCGAGTGGACTGTGCCGATGAGATCCGTCGTAGCATCGTCACCATGGGACGCGTGATCATGTGGTGGAAAATACAACGTATCGAGCGGCATCGCAATGGCAACCGACTCCCGAATGCATTGCTACAGTCCACTCGGTCACTGAAGTATGTGAGGTGGACAAGAACTCACTGTCCCGTACGGATGCGGCCCACGTTTTCACACAGCCTCGGTCGAAAGCGGTCGTTTGACGCATGTACCAGAGTTGTTCGTCACAGCGCATTACACAGGGGAAACCACGATAAGAGCGAAACGAGAGGGACATGGGGACCTCGCAGGGAGGCGCA
Source organism: Nitrospira sp. (assembly GCA_024760525.1). Taxonomy (NCBI): domain Bacteria; kingdom Pseudomonadati; phylum Nitrospirota; class Nitrospiria; order Nitrospirales; family Nitrospiraceae; genus Nitrospira; species Nitrospira sp. The sequence continues at coordinate 131,757 of CP060500.1, read as the reverse complement.
TTCTAGGAAGGCTTGGAAGCTAAGTCCAACGCCGCTTGTCGTGCAATGACCGTCCGGTCATTGCACATGATCCCCTCCAGAACAATAAAGCAGAGGTCGTTGTCGGCGAGAATTAGCAGCGGGAGTGACAGAGACACTGGCGCGAGCGTTGCGCCTCGGAGGGGTGAGCTAGTCGGCCACTTGCGGGGATGGCAATGATAACCAGCTCTGCGCCGCGGTGTAGGGCTGAAGTGGCAAGCAGCCACGAGATCAGGGGGAGCAGGTCAGCGGATGGATCACTTCCCTTCGATCCTCAGGCCGCGGCCGTAGGGATTCGTGGGACTGTTGGGACTATAGGGATTGCCGGCGCCGAAAGGATTCTTGATCGAGTCCGGTGAGAACGGAGAGCCGTAGCGGCCGTAGGGGTTACTGGTCGAATCAGGATCATAGGGGTTCGCGCTGAGCTTGCCGCGGTAGTTTCCTTGCTGGTCATACAGGCGAGGCGCATCGGTAGCGAACGGATTCGTGGCCGATTGATTGCTGAAGGGACTGCCATGGGGGCTGAAGGGATTGTTGATGCCGTCCGGCTTGAAGGGGCTGCCGGCCCCGAACGGATTGGCTGTGGACTCAGGATTGAAGGGATTCGCGCTCAGCTCGCCGAGGTCTTCCGCGTGGACGGAGAGAGGTAGAAGCAAGAGGAGAAAAAACACCAGCATGGCGAGCCTCTTCGCTCAGTCTGAAGCAGTGCCACTTGACTCAGCATTCAGCACTTTTACAGTGAACGTAGCAAAACAGAAACCAACGATTATGTAACCACGCCCTATTCGACCCCCAACGCCTTAAACACGGCATCCGTGGGATCTGCGTAGAAACTCGTCTGGAACTTGGCAAACAACTCGCCAGGTATGGTTGGGATATCACGCACACTGGCCATGGGGAGCAGAATACGCTTCGCTCCAGAGTCGAAGGCCATCTGAAGAGACTCAGCCAGGTTTTCAACCGGAATCACGTTGCCACCGAGACTCATGCTACCGAGGACAACCATCTGAGACTGAATCGGCTTTCCGAAGACAGCCGAACACAGCGCGACAAATGCGGACAGGGTCAAGGCATTGGTAGGCCCGGTATTGTGCAGCTCCACGATGTGAAGGTGATAGTCATGATCGCCAGCCTTAATTGAGGCACTGACGCGAGAGGCATTCGCTCTGAAGAAGTCAAAACCGACTTTGATAGCTTCTTTCGCTGCGCTGTTCGATCCCAGGCCGGAAGTCTTCAGCGCCCCATTTCCAGCCGTTACTTGAGTCTCCAGTCGATACAACCCTAAGTGACCTGCTCCCCCAGTGGCGACTGTGTGTAACGCTCCTGGGCTCATGGGACCGTCAGGGATGAGTGTGCCTCCGCCCTGTTCGGGCACACTGATAAACTTCTCTTGCAACGTTTCTAGGTCGATGTAGCTAAAGTGCACGTCAAAGAATTCCATTCCGCCGATCTTCTTCAGCTGCTCCTTTACTCGCCGACGTGTTTCTAAGGCATATTCGAGGCATCGACGAACGGCGTCCTTGTTGTATTCTTCATTGGGATACAGCAGCTTCAAGAGCCCGGATACGGTGTGCTTAACAGCGATCGTATCTCGCTGATTGAGATCTCTGCCGAGCTTGAAATACTTGCTGATGGCATCGCCAAATGTTCGCTTGCGCATCTCACGCATCCATTCAGCGAGGTAATCCACGATCATGCCGTACTGGTTGGTGAAGAATTCCGGCCGCATCTTGGGAATTTCCCAGCCTGGAATGTAGGCATGGAACCGGTCAAAGAAGGCGCTGTCGATCATGTCATCCGGGAAGGGGGCCAGGAGATGACTGGTCTTTACCAGTGTGTCCACGGACTGATTGATATTCCCGACAAACACCATAGAGGCGTAGGCATTGATGGCATCCCGTCCACGAGAGAAGGACCCTGAGGCCATGTAATCTTTCATGATCTGGACGCCATCTTTTTCTTTAAACGTAATCCCAGCGACCTCATCAAAAGCCACGACATCCCAGACGCCGACGAGTCCAACGGTCCGTCGCGCCATGTTGTAGAACAAATTCGCAACGGTCGTTTGGCCACCGGAGACAAGAATGCTATTGGGACTGATTTCCTTGTAGATGTGACTCTTGCCGGTCCCTCGTGGGCCTAGTTCACAGATGTTGTAGTTGTTCTCCACCAAAGGGATCATGCGGGCCAATAAGTGCCACTTCACGCGTTGGCTGAAATTCGTGGGTTCCATACCTGTTGATCGCAATAAGACGTCAATCCACTGCTCTTCTGTGAACGCCCGCCGTCCCTGAAAGAGCTCCTCCAGATCCATGTTCGGCATCTGGATCGGCTTCAGGTCCTGAATGACGAATGGTGAGCCCTTCTGGTTCTCCTCATAGAAATACTGCAGCGTCACAATGCACCAGATGCCTCCCACGAGCAGCTTCTCAAACTTTTTGACGTAGCTGGTGCTGACCTCAACCCCTTTCACACCAAGATTCGCGAGGAGGGCTTCATAGACGTCTCGTTTTTCATTCAGCGTCACAGTGATCTTATCGATGATTTTGAGACTTCCACGCTCGCGAACGGTGGACTTGACCTTCTCCGCTTCATCAGGACGCACATAGTTCTCGGCCAGAATATTCTTTACCGTAACGAGTCCGTCTTTGATGATGGTCTCGTCGTTGGATGCGCAGTAGGTGCCCAGGAGGTACTCCAACACGTATACGGGGACATTCGCCCCCTCTTTGACCAACTTGGTCAGATCTTTGCGAACGACCTTGCCGGCAAAATGCCAATTGAGGAGATCGTCGAGGCTGGTATCAATCGCTTTGTTGTCAGAAGTCATCGGCAAACACCCTATCAATGGTCACCGGTACACTCTGTTGCTCAATTCCAGTGTCAGCATCCCGCAGGACGAGCCGATATGCGGTGTTCTTGTGATACTGATGATCTTGCAGCACTACGTGAACCCACTTCTTACGTTCGTCCATCTTATCTGAGGTACTATCAAACGTCACGGTCTCGACATTCGTGACGACGTTATCTCCCTCGTAGATCGCCACCTTCAGTGTGATCGGCTTCACCCGTTCGCTGACTGGTTCCACTTGGATCAGTTCGAAGCGATGACGGTTCGTTGTGACTTTGTGGCTGGCTCCCAACACATGCACGGTTACGGACTTGACCTTGGTGTCTTCGCGAGTGGACTTATCTTTCTTGTGCTTGACCGTGATCACCGGCACAACGATTTCTTGCAACATGGCGCCCCCGTGCACGAAACGAGCACCGCCAGTGAAGTGGAAACGATTGGCTGCCTTGGGAATCCAGAATTCCATTCCGCCCTCAGCACCAGCAGTGACTGCGGTCTTGCCATGCCACACGGACTCATGATCAGGGAGGTTATGCCCGATCACATAGCGCTTTTTGGCTCGCACGGTCCCGTTTGGCTTCTCATCCAACTTGCTCTTTTCCGGCTCACCGGGTGAAGACTCTGTGAAAAGGAACCCGTGATCCGCCGTAATGACCACATGGTTGCCATTCAGACTGTTGATGACATAGGCCACGAGAGAAGCCAGTTCGCCGATCGCCGTTCGTACCGATTCAAATGTTTTCTCCTCTGTCGCAGCCTTATCGCCAATCGCATCGACCGTGTCGTGGTAAATGTAGACAACCCGTTTACCGCTCACAAATTCACGACCTTGTTCTTTCTTCATCGACACCAACTCGCTGGCCTTGCAGGCTACCCCCTCAACTGATCCTAGGACTTCCCCCCGCAGTTCTGTCGAAGAGGTGGACTTCCCATCCACCAAGACGTCGCCATTTGGCTTAAACGACAACGTGTTGTAAGGGAGCAAGCTCGCCATCCCAAGAGCGGTGTATGAGGGCAAGACACCAAGCTGCGAAGCCAATGTCGCTTCAAAGCGGTATGTGCCATTAAGCTCTTGCGTAAGTTCCTGGGCCGCCTCGTAGCGGAACGCGTCGCTGATGATGACATACGCCTTCCGATTCTCCGCTTCCTCCAGACGAGGACGCACCTGACGGTTGAAGAACTCTTGCTGGCTGGGGATCTGTTCGAGCTGCCACTTGCTAAGAAGTTGGGCCGTGCCTTGGGGATCAAGAAAGTTTCCCCAGGCTAATGAGAGCGTCGGGACGTACCAATTCGCATAACAATCCTCGATCAACTCCCGCAACGGCTTCAGGATGTTCCAGCCTTGTGCCTCGGCATGATCAGCGGCTTCGCAGAAATGGCGATACAGTTGGTCAAAACGGAATAACTTTCCCTCGTAGGCCCGATAGAGAGCCGTCGCATCGAGAAAGGCGAACCCGTCTCGATGTTGGTTCCGCAGGGCAAAGAAATCAGCGGCAGCAACCAGCGCGTCATACACCGCATGGAGCGCCCGTCGCGGCACCGTCTGGGAACCGTTCACCATGAGCGAAGCCCAGTGTCCAGCCTGCCTGCGGGTGACGATTGACCGCACTTCATCGGGGTTGATCATGTCCGCCGTCTGATGCACGCGCTCCCGCAGACGGCTGGCGATCCCCCGTTCCACCACAAGGAACGTCATCACATCGAGCAAATCCGTGATCTCCAAGCCGAGCAAGTAATCTTCTACGTGAATCAGGGCCGCCACTTCCTCGGAGAGTCGGTCATAGCTACTGCCTTTGCTGCTGCTGTCGCGCCATTGCCCAAGGCAGACGACGGCATTCGAGCGCCCCTGTGTCGGGAGAGTTAAATGCAGAAGCGCACTTGGCGGAGCGGCCTTCAGATGATGCACGTAGTCGGTCACAAAGAGTCTGAGTAGAAGATTCTTAAGCGTCGGAGTCTCTTCCGAATAGCCGAACGTAGTCTTGGCCATCTCCCAGAAAGGCTTGTCTAAATCAAATTTCTCGATCTGTTCCCAAGCTGCCGGTTCCGTCTGCAAGTCAATCTCATCGTCGTTGTCAGTATAGGCATGGTAGAGCGTACGGATGATGTTGAACCATTCCGGCTGCTCTGCCTTCACGACCGTGGCGATCATTTTGCGGTCCAGGTCGCTGGCTAGATCATTGGGCTCAACCAAGCTCTTCAGCTTTTGGAGCCGTTCTTTGTTGTCAAAAAACTTCCGGCGGTCTGACAAATACTGGCGAAGGTGGAGATTCTTCAAACCAAGCTCATTGAGGAGAATCGAAGCGCGGTCGGCCCGGAATGGGCGACTATACAGGCGCACGTCGAGAAGCCAATCGTTCTCGTAATCGGGCTCTTCACTTGGGGAATAGAGCAGATACCGCCCTGTGGGGTCCTCCCGCTCCACACGAATCTTCACTTCGAGCGCGCCTAGCTCGTTGAGCTGGATGATGTTCACCCCGTCGAGGTTCAGCGCAGGCAGAATAGTCTGGAACTCTTTGTCGGGATCGTTCCAGAAGACAATCCTGGCTCCCTCTTCCTTATATATGCGGTCGAGCGTGTCCTGAATTTGACGAGCATCCATCAGTCCTCGTCCGTTCCGCCTGTCACGGCTTTGACCTCGGCGAGGAGATCGCCAAACTTCCCATAATTGACCTTCACCCCGTCGTCGAGGTCCAATGCGATCCGCTGATCGGCATAGTGCCGCAGCTTCTCGTCAAATGCCCGGAGTTCAGTTTGGTGCTTCAGAAGCTTGTCTCGTTCCTTTTCCAGTGTCTTACGTTGGGAAGTGGAAGATGCCTTCTGGGTCTCGGAAGCCAGTTGTTCAATCCGAGCGGCCATTTTGCCTTGCAACGGAATGACATATTCCGTGCGCATACGGGCCAGCGTGCCGTCTTGATACCGGTGCAAATAGACGAGGCATTGGAACGCGCGCTCCTTGCCGCTGGAGAACAGCCAGTAGATCGGACGCTTCTTGTAGGTTTTGAGGTGGTCCTTGTAGAAGTCGGCAAGGAAGTATTTGCGCAGATCTTTGCCCAGCGATTCCTCAATAAAGCCTAGATTTACTTCCAGTGTAGTCTCAGCGAAGGCAGCTCGCAGAAAAGCATGTACACGGGCCACGATGTCGTCCTCGAACCACTCGCCATCGAGCACGGGGATGATGCCGTCCTCGTCGGGGGCGAAGGTGAGCTGATCCTGCGACCGTCCCACTTTGGCTAGAAACTCACGCAGGGAGTCGCTGGCGTTAGCGAGGATGAGTCCAGGCTTGTCAAGCGAATAGCGGCCCATCATGCAGCCAACGGCATAAGAGAGGAAGCCGGCCATGTCCTTGCGCTGGTCAGCGCGGGCGAGAGTGATCTGGTCCTCTGGGACTTCTGGCGTCAGCTCATCCGCGAGACCGTAGGCATCGATGAAGAGCCGGTTGTTTTCCGTCTCCAGCTCCTTCATTCGACGAATGGCGGCGGTGCTATGCGCCGCCCAATTCCGCCAACTCGCCTCCAGCGTTGCGCCTTTCATCCCCGGCCGCAGCAGCGGCTGGTCGCGGAAGTCCCAGGAGGTCTCGAAATTGTCCCAGTCGGCGCGGGAGATGGAAATACACTCAGCGACAAGATTCTGCTGAGCATGAGACCTAATCGGGATGACCGGCAAATTGCCTATCGGCCCTTCGTGGAAATCCAGTGTTGGAGATAGAGCCTGCAAAAACTGATTTACCAAAGTACTGTTGGCGTATCCGAGGAGTTCCATCAAGAGTAGTCTGTCATCACAGAAACAGGCAGAACCTTTTGTTTCGAAGATGTAGCCTTTGCCCATATAGCGCATTGAAAGCGCCGAAATTGAGAGACTCGACCAGGTGATTGCTTCTCGAAAGTAAAATTGTCGGTTGATTACTCTTCCATTGGAACCAACTCGCACCCCAGGTGTGTTGTCGATATAGTCACAGATGGTTTGCCCCCGGCGCTCATAATTCAGCACATATTCGTTATTCCCATACCATTTCCGAAATGATCCTCCTTTCTGGAGAGGAAACCACTTTTGCCTGCTTTGCTCCGCCTCATTCTCAGACGTCATTTCAAATCCAATTCGCTCAAGTGCCGGCTCATACCACATTCTTAGAAACGCAGAATTGTTGGTCGTAGCCAAACCTTGTCTTGGCTTTGCAATGTCCTTCAATGGAGTGGCAGTAGCAAAAATATGCCTGACTGCAGGAGTGACCCAATAGGCAATGGGCGCACCAGGGATTTGTAGAAAGTCTCTTTGATCGGCAACAAACCTGCCGAAGGATTGATTCAGAAACTTAGCCTCTATTTCATTCACTGAATCGACCTCAACATGCCGTTCAAAAAGCCTTCGATAAATCCCCTTGCGTCCGTTTGCCGGGCAATTCTTGAGCACAAACGCAACCGTCCCGAAATCTGAGCCGAATATACCGCGCCCAAGATGTAGCAAACTGGAGATGGTCTCATTTGCTATGAGGTAGATTCTGAAGGCTTCAAAAGAAGAAAGAAAAAGCCAAGAGGGAAGATTAATTACTGCTATCGTGCCAAAGGGGACTGCCAACGTTGTTGCCCGCTGCATAAAGCACGTCATTAGGTCTTGTTTACTCAAAGTCAGATGTTTCTTCACATATTCTTTGAGAAGAGGATTCATCGCTCCCCCGCCCATATATGGCGGATTGGCCACGACAACGTGATACCTCTGGCACAACATCTCCGCCTGTTCCAAGACGCGGAGGACTTTGCCGTGAGTCTCACGGAGAAAGAGCTGGCCGCCGAGGTCTTTGGTCTTCATGGCCTGACGGGCAAAGGTGATGTTCTGTTCGTCCAGGCAGGGCTGAATGAGCGAACCAAAGGTGGTGGCTTGCTCGAACTGATGTAGGAGTTTCAGCATGGGCTCATTAAAGAGAGTGCCGAGTTCGAGCGCTGCGATGTAGTCGCGGAGTTCGCCTTCGTCGAAGCGGATGTCTTGCAATGCAAGAATGTGGGGCTGAACAAGAGTGCTGGGCTGAAAGAAGCGCCGTGATTTTTCCCGGGCCTTGAAGACGAGGGCCAGCTCGGCGAGCTGCGCCGCGCGGGGGCAGATTTCCAGACCATAGAGATTGTGCTTCAGGATGAGCGCAGGAATCTCGTTTGGCACGTAGCCTTCTTCCTCGTAGATACGGAAGAGCAGGTCGAAGGCATAGGTGAGCATGTGCCCGCTTCCGCACGCGGGGTCTAACAGGCGGATGTCCTCAGGCTTGGTGATCTTGAGGAAGTCGGTCTCAGTTTCCCCCTCGATATAGTAGGGCATCTGCTCACGAAGCCGGGAGCCGGGGCGGTTCAGCAGCCAGAGGCGGCCGAGCGAGTTCTCGACAAGGTAACGGACAATCCAATGCGGGGTGAAGAGCTGGGTGACGGCCGGAATGTCTTCCGTCGGCACGGCGCTCTTGCGGGCCATAACTTCGTCTTTGCGCTCGGCGATGTAGAACTGGTAGAGCCAGCCGATGATCTCGACCTCCTGCCAGTCGTTTTCGTCGATCTCGCCGACGAGCTTGCGGATCAGCGAGTCTGTGTGGAGCAGGTTATCGGGCAAGAGGAGTTCTGTTTCGTCGTCGATCCACTCAAAGAGAAACGGCATCGTCTTGTACAACGCGTTGCACTGAGCGAGTAGCAGCATCCGGTACAGCTCAGCTTCTTTGCTGCCTTCCAATTTCAGCTCAATAACCTTGTGCTTGTCCAAGCCCGGCAGATCGAGATGTTCGGCCTGTTCGAGGATCTCAGGAATCGACTTCGATGCGTCGGGATGGGTCAGTACCCGGTAGCCATGGTCAAGATACCCATGCAGTTCCATGTACCGGATAGCGACCAAGCGGTTAAACCAGGTGTAGGCAATTGCGTCCATGGTCTGCCCGAAGCCGTATTGGGCAATCCGTTCTTCCAAGGCTTTGCGTTTGCTCGCAATAGCGCGAGGAAAGGCGCGGCCACCGATAATAGCCACGTCGCCGTTCTCGGTGATGGGTTCGATCTTCTTCTCAGTCAGACCATAGAAGGCAGCGCGATCTGTGACAGCCTGGATGAAATCCCGGCGAGCTTGTGGGGCGTAGGTCTTGAGCTTGGTGCGGTTCATATTGCCAATCTCATGATCTCTTCTCAGCGGATCTCGATGCGTTCGTCCTTAGTGAGTGCCTGCTCCAACTCCGATCGCAGTGTCTTAAGAAATGCTTCGACATCCGCCTGCGTTTCCAAATAGGGAGATGCGACCAGCTTGGCCGGCTCCACTACCCGTTTCTTCTTGAGAATAGGCTTGGGCTGCTCTCCTTTTTCCTTGGGCTGCTCTGTGGCTTTCCGAACAGATTCTTCTATCCGAGAGGTTGCAAGATCGAATTCTTTCAGAGCCTCCGTCTCTATTTGTGTGATGTGAGCCAGACTCTCTTCAGACTGGACTGCGCCCTTAAGTTCTTCCAGTGGCCTCATGCAGGCAGCGCGAAGTCCTGCGTCTCCCTTGGCTGCCTCAATATCCCTGGTGACTGTGACGAGATGCACGTCAATCTTGGCAAGAGCCTGCTGGCGAGCTGCAGCCACGAGGGCGCTATTAATGGTACTGACTGTGGCAATGAGCCCCTCGGTCTCTTTGATCAGGCTGTACGGACTCGACGCGTTCAGGATTTGCTGCATCCGTTTGAGCGCCATTCCAGCCAGCGCATCTCTCTCAAGCTCAAGGCGATTTCGCTGAAAACGGCCATGCGCCTTCCGTAACCTTTCCCACGTGGACTTTTGGTGTTCGTAGAACTGTTCGAGATTGGTAAAGTGATCAGCGAAATCGAGAAGTTCATTCTTCTGTTCGTTGAGTTGCTGGATGAACTTATAACTGTTATCGGAAGCGAGCAGCTTCTTCACACGCAGGAGCCCGTCGGCGATCTGGTCTTTTCCGGGGTAATCGCCGGTTTCCGCCAACGGCCTGTAGGTCATCAAGGATGATTGCCAGCTCTTGAGCTTGTTCTGCAGGAATGCAAACAGGGCATCCTCGCCATCAGGTCCCATCTCATGAAACAATTCTTTCCCCAGTGTGCGGGCGTCTTGAATGGCTTTAGGGTCGGTGGTTTGCCGCTTGAGAATCACGATCTTTCGACGTTTTGCAGGGGTCGTGATGGCGTCGTAGGCCTTATCGAGCGGAACCAGTGTCCCATCCATCATGAGACTGATTTCGCCCAGCACCATGAGACGGGCTATCAGGATCACCACTTCTTCTTCCGGCCACCCATACGGACGCAGGGAGTACCGCTTGTCGATCATGTCTTGGAGTACGACCTGCTTATTATTGGATGACATCAAGGCAACATAATTGCGTAGGTCATCTATCGCCTGCTTGTTCCCCTCCTCGGTTGCCATGACCAGCGTCTGCTGACCGATGTCGTTACTCCGAATGATGGCCTGAATTTCCTTCAATGGCTCCTGAGACAGCCGCTTCAGGTACCCCATCTTATTGAAGGTGTTCTTGACGAGATACCCCAGCGACTCGTCGAGTGCGGCCAATGGCATGGAGGCTTTCAGCTTCAAGGGCTGGCCGGCAGCATAGAAGTCGGCTCCGGCGAACATCTCGCCTAAGAGTGTGACTAGACGGGCTCGGCGGTCTTGGTTGTTTCCGGATATGTCGCGGAGAATGCGCTTCGCCGACTCCGGAAGTGTGCCATCATTCTTATGGCGAACATACTTCTCAGTCTGAAGGTATGTCCGAAGCTCGCGGCCCAGAGTCTCGTCATTGCCCATGCGGACCAGAATGCTGCCGCCTTCGGTAGAGCTGTCCAGAAGGCATTTGGCATTGTCGTACAACCCGTATTCATCATTCAGTGGCGTAATAACCGAGAGCTGTAATACGCCGTCGAGACGATTTCCAACCGGAAGCAAATCGCAGAAGCGATTGAAGGCAAAATCCATCTTATTCTCGGCATGGCGATGCTTTCGCTGTTCTTTCAAGACATCGTTGTAAATGAGTTCTCCAAGGAGCTTGGCTTCCTCGCCACTACTGAGTTCGACATTCTTGATCTCCCGATTGATGTCCCGTTCTTCGTTGGTCAGGAAGAAATACAGATCACCACTTCGATTAATGAGCGTTTCCTTTTCGAGACGCTGAAGGCTCCCTTCGATCTTGCGACGAAGCGCCAGTCGGTCAGCATCAATCTCGGCGATGCACAGGGTCACCAGGTTATCGACGTTCCCCTTGATCTCCTCGACATAGCGGATGAGAAACAATACCTGCAGAAGGCTAATATCGAAGGGATGCTCCAGACTCGGATTGTCCTTGGCTTGATCGATGGTCTTCTTGACGACGGTATCAAGAAAGCTTTCGATCGAAGGGTAGAACCGATAGAGAGGGACTAGGATACCGACCTCTTTGAGAGCAACCTCCTTGCCAGCCGACTGAAACGCATCGAGGATTGATCGTTCGCCGCGGGATAGGTGCAGACCGGTGGCCCCCGCTCTTCGGATCGCCTCGAAAATCTTTTGGACGAGCTGGAACTGATACGGCACGAATGGATAGTTCTGGACGAAATCCTCGCCATCTTTGACGTTCTTGAAGGTCATTCCGCAATTGGTGAACGTGAGCTGATTCTTGAGAATGTCCCCTTTTTTTCGGAAGACTTCCTGGAGGTCGCTTTTGACCTCTTCACGTTTAGCCAGAAGGCGAGACTGGATCACTTCATCGACGTTGGCACTTGAGAGTGAGAGGCGCGTCCGGAAGCGTCCCTGAATCTTCGAGAAGTCGTTGGCCTTGCTCTGTTTCATTTCCCCTAGCACAGCATCAATATCTTCTTGGGAAGTGACAACGACCCATGCACGCCCCTTGCAGATAGTTCCCAGCTCTTCGGTAATGGTCTGAAGATTCAGCATCAGGTGGGAATCTGTCCCGATGAACTGCCCCACTTCATCGACCAAGAAAATAAGACGATGCTCTTCTCCCTTCGAGTCCAGATACTCCTTGACCCATTTACAGAGGTTTTCGACGGTTAAGGCAAAACTGCCTTCCGCCCCATCGACCCACTTCTCCGCCGACTCTTTGCTCATCTTTAGCGTTTCGCCGAGCGCTTTTACGATTTCGTCCCGGTGAAAATGGTAGGCGTCACGGTCTGCCACCCACTCGCTACCCGTCGCCTTGCGAAAGACGTCATGGAACTGTGTGAGCTTACCTCTCCCTTCCAAATGGCGTTCCAGGTGCGCGATCTGAGGATAATCGCCGCAATAGCCTTGCATCTCGTTCAGTACTTTGAGAAACACGGCAAGAATGGCATCGCGCCCAATGCGGTGGTCGGCCTTGCTGTCAATGTTGAACAGGATGACATCGGTATTCGAGGCAATCGCTCGCTTGATGTCACCAAACAGCATGGCATCTTTGAACTTGTTCTCGAAGAACTCGACCGCCCGCTTAGTCTGCCCCTGATGCGTATGGGTCTTGTTCTGCAAAAGGTAGGAAAGAACCTTAATAAAGTGTGATTTGCCGGACCCGAAGAAGCCTGACACCCACACGCCAATCTTCCCTGCGACATCGGGATCTTGGGGATGCTTGATCGCATCACCATACGTCGAGAAAAAGCGGCGGAGATGCTGATCGAGCTCTCTTGTCACCACGAATTCGTCCAACTCCTGCCAGACGGACGATTCGTCCAACTGATCCGCCTTGACGACTCCGTTGATGGAGCGGAACAGGTCTCGCTCGAAGAGATTCTGAATGTTCATAGTCAGCCTCTGTTAGGGCACTAATCTGAAGGCGCGGTAATAATGTTCCGGCTTCTTGCTCTTTGCTACACCGTCAAAGTGTGCGGACAGGCTCAGCTTCCCAAATAGTCTGAGGGTCAGTTGATCGTACTTTCCTGGATAAAACAGCACGAGAGGAATGGGTCCCATCACATTCTGCAGATTACTGAGCAAGCCGCTGGTTCGGAGTAGCGGATACACGCTTCCGACACCTGACACCAGGACAAGCTTGATCTGATCCGGCCTGGCCACTTCACAAAAGATCGATGCGAGCTTCTCAGGATGGAGGGGGCCAGCCAACGCCGCCTTGAGAGCTTCGTCACCCTTCTCCCGTTGTATCTGTAGTGCCTTCTCGAGCAATTTCCGGCGCTTGAGGTGGTCCAGCACGAGATCGAACAGGTTGATGTGCGTGAAACGAAGCTCTGGTTTTTGTTTGGGAATGTGGTCTACTAAGAAACGAAGGTGAGCTCGTACTCGGAGCTCCTCTTCAGGCGGGTAGTCAAAAATGTAGAAAGAAATCTCGTTCCCGATGCCGCTGCCGCTCAGGAAGTCATCTGAGATGATCCGTGGAAGAATCTTGTTAAGCCGGTCGGTCAGCAGATCACTCACGGAGACACCTGAATGCAACGCAGCACATACTCTTCATGGTGGTCCCGCAAATAACCAAGCACTTCGGAGGCGATATGGACTGGTTGAAGCCGTAGCGTTCGTGTGCCGTCTAGAAATCCTGCCTGTGCAAGGGTTTGGTACACTGTCGATCGCAAGCGTCTCCTCGTCGAGTCGTTCCAGAGCGGCATCAGAGAGTCACGGCCTCGACAGTCATTCAGATACCCTTCCCAGAGTGTTGGTGAGAGTGTTGAGGCAAAGAGTCGGTATTGCTCCCTGATGACCAAATCTAAGAAGTCTCCCAGCAAGGCACTATGCTTAATGGCAGCCGCGAGACACGCGTGCGTAGCCACGGTCTTTGAGCCATCACGAATAAGCCGCCAGAGCTCGGCATCCATCAACTCCAGTCTTTGTCGGATCAGTCGGCCCAGTCGCCTCGCTGTCTCAAGGTTACGGGTTTGGAGTGCATTCTGTTTATAGAGTGTCTCCTGCCATTCTTCTGGCGCGACGCCTCGGAGAAGCAGATCTGCAATAATCCGACTCTCTGGAACTTTTAAGGACCCAGCTGTGAGTTCTGCTCCATAGTGTCTTTCAGTAAGTTCGGCCGTTTTCATCGAATCAGCTATGGTCAACATGCACTACCAGATTCAATGGCATGGGATAGGAAGATCTGGTCACCCCTATATGGAACTGTTTGATATCGTTGCAAGATCACCTCGTCGCAGAATACCTCCATTCGCAAGCGAAGTCACTTGCCATTTCGCTTTCCCGTCAACTTTCGTTACACACGGCCATTGGATGCTTGGTGCTCTTGAACCCCGCGCCTACTGGGCGACAACCGTTCCTGCACACAAACCTCCGCTGCTCGGATGTTTCCACCGCATCCGTTATATATATTCATGCCTTCAGATTACGTTCCTGCACATCACTCGCCTATCGATATTCGAACTGCTCCGGCCGCGACCGGCAGAACAATCCAGGCTTCTTTGACTGAGCGTCCGGTCGTACGGACCAGTGCATTGGCGTACATGGACAATTGCCCACTGTGTTCGGTGGCAACTTCATTCCATTTGTCTCTGGATGCTGGATTGGCCTTATGGTCGAACACCACCCACCCATCTGGTCCATCCAGCAACAGATCGATTCGCCCCTGCATGATTTGACCGTTCGAGAGAATTGACTCGATGGGCATCTCTGCATGTCGGCGACAATCAGGCCAACGAGCGGTTATCCACTGATCAATAGCGCCAATCTGCCGCACAAGCTCGGTAGGATCGACCGCACCGGATAAGCCAAAACCATTGAGGATGCGTGCTGCCCGAGTCTCGTCGATTGGGCAGTCTGGGTCGGTGAATGCGGTTGCCATGCAAGCATGAATGGCATTGCCCAATGCCGTCATGTCGATTCCCGCCTTCAGCTTGAGCCGTTCTCCAAGTGGCAGGGTTTCCACAATTGTGCATGGGTGACGGACGGAAGCCGACGCGGCAAAGGTGGCCGGCAGGCGTTCCGTGCTCGAGGCAGGAACGGGAAACCATCGAAGGGCCACATCTGGTTCCACCGTGGCTGTCATCACACTAGGAGCCTGAAGACTCCGGTACTGAAATGGAATCGTGGAGCCATCCTGCAGATCAACCGAGTCTCTCGCACTCTCTGGTGCGAGCCACGGCACATTCAATGCTCCCAGCCATTCGCAATCTCCTCTCTTTTCCGGAAATCCGAGCACGAGGAAGTCCCGCGCCCGGGTCATGCTCACGTAGAGAAGACGCTTGGCCTCATCCATCGCTTCCGCTCGTAGACGGATCCCGTCCGGGGATTGAGCGATCGCCTCGGCTATCTCAACTTTCTTTTGTGCCCCAAACGGCCAGGGCCAATAGCGGATCCACCGGTCCTTGAGCGGGGCGCCCACATCAAGGCTTGTATCAGACCGAGTACTCACCGACCACAGCCGATCCCGAATGTCTTTCTCCACATCCAGGAGAATGACAATCGGCCACTCCAAACCTTTGGCCGCATGATGGGTCATGACCTTCACCGCATCAACAGGTGGCTCGGCGAGGATGTCGAGTTCCATCTGTGCTTGCTCCCCGAACCAGAGGATCAGGCCGGACAAGGTCGCCGGTTCGCGTCGTGCCAGGCAGGTCTCCTCATAGGATCGTGCCATATTTCGCAACGCCTCCAGGTTGGCCAGACGCACTCTCGCCACAAGTTCGTCCCGCCGCCAACGTAGGACCCTGCCGGCGAGATCACATTGCGTGATGACCAGCTCCATCGCCGCATACGGCGACAGCAAGGGTGCCTGCGCACGCAACTCTGTAATTCTCGTCAGCAGCGGATGCCCGTCCTTGCCCCCATCCCGCCACCGTGCCTTGTCCCCATCGTGTTCCAGATATCGCAACCGATCGGCCAGCCAGGTCTCCGGTTCCTCACAGTCTGCCAGCGACAGGATCTCAGCACTGGCCACGGTGTCCCTCGGATCATTCAGCCGTCTAAGGCAGGCAAGAGCCAGTACGGCCTCAGGGGTCGAGAGTAGTCCGGATTGTTGCGTGGCCCATGGCACGGAGGCGGCGCGAAGGGCTTCCGCCACCGTCTGTACGCGATCATTGGTCTTGCAGAGTACGGCAAGATCGCCAAAATGCGCGACTCGGGGACTGCCTGTTTTGGGATCGACGATGCGATAACCCGAGGCGACCAATGCTTTCATGCCTTCGGCGAGGGCGGCCGCTCTTTCCTCTACGTTCTTGCCATTGAGTGTCCACACCGCAAAGGCCGGATCGGGGACGCGCTCCTCCCGAACGGGCATGAGCGCTACTTCTTCCTGTGAGAGTCCGGGGGAAAAGGCCGCACTGAACGCAGCGTTCACCAATCGGACTAACGAAGGTCGAGAGCGGCGGGATTGTCCGAGAATCTCTTTGGTGCCTCCGAGACTGGGCAGATGTCCAATGACGGCTTTCATCAGTTCGGCGTCACTGCCCCGAAATCCGTAGATCGCCTGTTTCACGTCCCCGACCCACACTGTTTCCCGCGCAAGGCGTGAGAGCCGCACAAAGATTTCGAGTTGAATAGGACTGGTGTCCTGAAATTCGTCCACCAGCAGGAGTTCCAACTCCTCAGAAAGCACGGCACACACGGAGGGGTGTTCCAGCAACCCAAGAAACAGATGCTCCTGATCCACGAAGTCGATGACCCCCAGTTCCCGTTTTCTCTGGGCGTAGGCCTTCAGCGCCGTTGCCCCGAGCGCGAAGATGGCAGCCAGATACGCCGCAATCTCTTGCCGCAGTTGCGGATGGGCGGCAAATTGACTCGCAATGTCCGTCACTGGTTGGGCCAGTGTCTTGAGTCCTGCCTCGGGGGCTTTCTTGGAGAGTTTGACCCAATCGGCCCAGACCGCGTGACCGTTTTTCACAACACGTATGGTGTCGCGCGCCAGCGCGATGTATTCGGCGGTATTCTTTTTGCCGGTTGCGCGTTGTTCGAGGTCGGGAAGCACGCGCTCAATGGTTCGAACAAGCGCCGCATCAAGATCCTCCGCGCTCGGGGCGGGAAAGTGCGCGAGCAGATCCATCGCGTTGCGGGCACCAAAGATTGCACAACGGTCTGGTGCGATATCGTTTGCGCGGGCCTGGGCAATGAGCGACGTGAGTTCCTCATCCCAGTTGTCTATGCCCAGTCTCCGAGCGAGCGAGTTGATCTTCTGTACCGTCTCGGAGTCGGACACCGCATCGAGCGCTTCCCGCACGAGTGCGCCAGCTTGGGCCTCCTCAAGCACACGTTGCACTGGAGCTAATCCGGCCTCGAAGGCAAATCGCTCCAGCAGTCCCCCGCACACACTATTGACCGTGCCGATGCGTGCCTGACCCATGGAATTAGCCAGGGCGAATTCCCCCTTCTCAAGGAGCGCGATCCGGACTCGTTCGCGCAGTTCCGTGGCCGCCTTCCGTGTAAAGGTCGTCGCCATGACACCACTGGGCGAGACTTGCCCCGAACTCAGCTTGTCATGAAGGATCTGCGTCAGCCGGTAGGTCTTCCCGCTTCCTGCGCCGGCACTGACAAAGGTGATCCTGCCAGGCATCAGTCAGTTCTCCCACCCAACCAACCAGCGGAACTCATCATATTCTTCAGACAGCGCTTCCGGCACGAGGGCGCCTGGAGGTGCTTCCGATTCCGGGGTCAGCGCGATCTGTTCAACGGCAATCTCGATGTGTCCTGCATCGATTTGGGAACGGCGCCATCTCCAGGTCGCAACGAGTTGTTCCCACAGGTACGGGGTGCCCCCTGTGGAGTTGGATTGCACCGTGTGTGCCTGCGGAAAGAATGCTGCATCGAGCGCGAGCAGGCGTGCCGCCTCAAGGATGAAATAGGCCACCTCCGGCCAGGTTCCTGTTTCCTGTCGCAACAGCTCTGCATAGAGCGCCAGCTGCAGATGCCGATTGCTGGCGAGGCGGTCCTTGTGTGTATTGGCACCAGCCCATTTCATATCGACAATGGCCTGGCCGCCCCCTGGCTTCCGCACGACGAGATCGGCGTGCCCTTCAAGGTTGCCTCCAGCAAACGTGCCGGTCAAACTGCGCTCGGACTCGACCTCAACAATGCCAGCGGCAGAGAATTGTCGCTGGATCTCTTCGAGCGCGCGGCCCAACGCTGCGCGAAGTCGCTCTCGATCCATACGACGGCCCGGCATCAGGAGGACCGCACCCTCCTCCGCCACAACAGACTCGAATTCCTGTGACAACCAACCTGCCAGCGCATCCCCACACAGCTCATGCGCATTCCCGACATGAAAGAATCGGTCAACGATTCGATGCGCGAGATTCCCATAGAGCCGATTCCGATCCGTCACGGCAAGAAGATTCGATGGATTGAGTCGAGCCGCGTACTTCAAGACCCATTGGTGGGGCGCATTGAGGAATAGGTTGAGACTTGAATAGGACTCACTGGCCCGACGCGCAATGGTGACCTCACGTGGGAGCTGCCACCATCGCCTCCGTTGCGGGAGCGGCGCATGGGCCACGTGTTGTAGGTCTCTTCCTGCCTGACTAGATATCAGGGCTTCGAGCAGTTCCGGCCGGAGATCGCTGATGAGCCCCTGCATTTCGAGCCAAATCGGGTGCAATTCCGCACCGGGAGGAGGCAGTACCAGCACCAACTGGTTTCGGGCGCTGAGGATGGGACGAAGCCACTCCTGGCTTTGATGGGCCAGAACCGTATCAAGAGGCGGCAGTTCGACTCCGGTGCGCGAGAGCATGTCCAGTTCGCTGCGGCTCCACGGATAGCGGTCAGGCAGCGAGGGTGCTCCCATCTGCCACCACACCACCTGATCAAACGATTCGATCACTGCGGCAGGGTGAAAGACAGAAGGCACACAGCCGACCTGCGCATCCATCGTGAAGTTTGGTGCGCCGCGCCCTGTGCATTGAGCCACCAGTGTTTGAACCGCAACGGGTGTGATGGAGGTTTCCCCTTGAGCAACCAACGCTTCAAGGGCGGCAGCCACCGCCATAGCTTGCCTGTATCCACTGGCATGCGCCTGACTGAGAACAGAGTTCTGATCGTACAGGCCGGACCGAAAGTAGTCGCGAACGCGCCGGGTGCGCTCGAGGATCATCGCGAAAGGCGCACCCTCCGCAGGGCGATACCGAGGGTGCTCGACCCACACGGCCAGGGCCTCGCGCATATCCGCAACACGATCCGGATACTGCCGCTCAAGGTGTTCGACCGCGTCCCGCCAATGCGGTCCACCGATTCCAGGGCTTTCCGCAAGAACCTCAGCCAATCGCCCTCGGAGATACCCTGGGACAGGTCCTATGGGGTGAGAGAGCAATTCAAGGAGGGCGTAGACATCCAGCGGTTCCCACATTGTCGCGAGCGCAAGGGGCAACACTTGAAGCGCCGGGGCCAACGGGCTCGCATCCTGAAATCCCTGCCGGGCTACATCCGTGGCGTCTATCGTAGCATCCAGTAAGGAGCGGTCATGCTCGGCGACAATCGCCACCTCCTGCTGGTGCGCGACAAGTCTTTGAGCGACCCACCGTGCAGCAAGCAGACTGGTCTCAGCGCGCACCACGAAGAGACTCCCATCGTCCGACCAGGCAACCTTCCCATTGGGATTCTTGCCCTCATGGGCCACCGTGAGGACCCGTTGAAGCTTCCCCAGAACGGTGTGTTCGGACGCTTGAGGTTCATAGGTTCGTCGAGATTGGACCGGCAACTTTGCGAGGACTTCCCGCCAGCGCTTCGGGAATGCCTCGATGGGATCGGCTAACTCAATGTGTTCGATCTTCGCTTGTTGTTTCGAGAGAGACTCGGTCACTTGAGCCAGTCGTTCTCCAATCGATGGAAATAGGAGATTATGGGCGGTCTCTTCCACGGCAGCCAGATCGGTAAGACGATTGCCCGCTCCAGTAGGCGCCGTGCCGGTCCATCCATGGAGATGCCACGTATCACGCCATGACAGGAGTGCTGCAGAGACTCCGATAGGATCAATCTGAAACGAGGCATGGTAGAAGCGATCGGGGGTGTCGCCGCGAGTGAGACATTCTCGATACTGAGTTGTTCGTTGAGCCTGGCTACATTCCGCTCGCAGCAATCCAAGCCTGGTCTCAAGCAGGTTCAGGAACCCGAGCGGGCCAAGGACTGGCATTCCCAATCGATTGGCCGGCCGCCAGCCATGTTCCCCATCTAATTGAAGTCCAAACACAACCTTCATGTGATGAACTCGTTCAGATAGAAGTGCGTGTTCACGTTACGCAATTACCAAATTCCGCCGGTGACACAAACCGGCGACCACGGCATTCCTTTCGCGCATCGGATATCCTGCGCACCGCGCGCCTCACATCGCAGAATACCTCTGTTTACAACCGCAGTCATTCGCTATTTCGCCTTCCGAGCTGCAGTCATCCTTCCAAGCGCTCATCGGGACCTTGTCCATCTTGGGCACCTTAGCCAGACAGCCTCGAACGTGATCCTCGCGACAAACCGCCGTTGCGCTGACGTCTCCACCGCATGCGGGATTGCTCAGCATGGGTTTGTACCACGTCTACGATCGAGCGCCTCTCGGTCCTGTTACTCCCGCATGTGCGTGATGTCCAATTGGTGCTGCCGCTGCCGGATGTCGTCGAACTGCTGGGCACTGCCGCGGGGTGCCGCCGGTTGGCCTTTGAAATCATAGAAGGTGCCGGCCACCGTAAGCCCGCCCGTGATAAGCCTGCCGAGAATCGCGCCTCGAATGAACGGTCGCCTAGTTTTCTCTTCCGCATCCGACACGATCAGTTCCCTTCAATTCGCCAACCCTGCCCATACGGATTCTTCGGGGAATCGGGCCTGAACGGACTCCCGGCCCCATAGGGATTGTTCAACGAGTCCGGCGAAAGGGGTGAACCGTATCGGCCATACGGGTTGCTCGTGGAATCTGGATCAAAGGGACTCGCGCTCAGCTTACCCCGGTAATTTCCCTGTTGGTCATAGAGCCTGGGCGCGTCGGTCGCGAAAGGGTTGGTCGCCGATTGGTTACTGAATGGACTGCCGTAGGGGCTGAACGGATTGTTCACACCGTTTGGCGCAAAGGGACTGCCCTGCCCCAGCGAGTTGGCCGTGGACTCGAAGAGAAACGGATTCGCACTCAAATTGCCCAGATCCTCAGCATGGGCCTCGCTTGTCACTAGCATCAGTACCGGGAGCAGAATCAACGCGAGTGTCATGGACACCTCCTGCTTGGGCTTGATCGCGCACATCTTACGAGGAGGTAAGGACAGGAGAGGTCCCAAGGCAGGTCAAAGCGGGTTTGGCAAAATTCCCTGGCAGCACTGTGAGTTAGACGGACCAGGCTGCCAGCGTCATCAGCCGCGGTGTGACATCTGAGGTCACTGGGCCAGGAGCTTTTGGGCTTCCTCTTTAACGGCATACCGGAGATGGTCAGGCTTCAGGACTTGAACCCCACTGCCAAAGCTGAGGATCCATCCAAGCAGTTCTCTCGTGTCCGCCACTGAGAGCGTCATGAGCAGTTGGCCGTTCTTAAGCGGCGTCGCCTGCTGGCTGGGATGCCAGATGCGGTCTTTCGCCCAGGCGGCCGTGGCCTTATCGAACTTGATTTCGACCGTGATCCGCTTTCCCCGCATGACGACGAGGGTGTCTTCGACATAGGCATCGAGATCAAAGTGGAGCGGCATTTGGTAGGGATGGTCCGTCATGGTGAGCGACTTGATCCGCTCCACCGCAAACATCCGCACGTCCTTGCGCCAATGGCAATAGGCAATCAGGTAGAGCCCGCCGTCAACATATCGCAGCCGGTACGGATCCACTTCGCGCCGGGTGGTCGCGTGGCGTCCTGCCGAGAAATACCGCATCTGCACCGTATGGTGATGAGCGATCGCTTGGGAGAGCCTATCGATCGTCTCGCGATGGTGGCGGTACGTCTTGTGCGGACCTAGCCCGACGGAAAACCACTGGTCCAGCCGCAGGAGATACTCAGTGGCCCCCGCCGGGATGGCTGCGGTGATCTTCGTGAGCGCGGAATTGAGCGAGGCCGCAATGAGCGTCCCTTGGAGTGGCGTCAGCAACTGCCGGCTGAAGGCCAGGGCCATCAATTCCGGCGGGGACAGGCGGAGGCTCGGAATATTCTTGAAGCCGTCGAGCAAGCGCCAACGCACCTCCCCGTTCACCCGGTCGGTGAGGAGGGGGAAGTGCGAGGCTTCGAGGGCGGCCAAATCCCGACGGACTGTGCGAGGATGCCGGGTGAGGTCCGGCGGGATCGCGTCCACAAGCTCAGCCAGCGTAAGCCCGTGACGTGCCCCGCTCAGCCGCTGCAGCAAGTGCCACTGGCGCGTGACTTGATCGTTGCGTGGCATGGCCCCTCCTCGGCGCAGTTCGATCCCCAGCGACCTGGATGATCCCCGTAGGGCCTTACCTTGCCACAATTCATTCGACCGTACTATCCCCGCAGAGGCGGGATATCGTCTCGGGGAAGTCCGTGAACACAGTTACGAGGATCAGCGCTATCGGGCCAGTGGCCTCAATCTCGTGGTGGCGGGGATTGTGCTGTGGAATACCGTCTATCTCGAACACGCCGTGGAGAAGCTGCACGCACTCAAACTGCGATTTCTAGAAGAACGGGCCACTCACCTGTCCCCGCTGGCGTGGTCCCATATCAGTTTGACCGGAGATTACATTTGGCCCACAGATAGAGGTGTCAAGCCCGACCATCAGACCGATACACGAATTACCCGGTTCTCTACTCAACCGTCAGCGTATAATTTTGGCAGAATCGGCGAATGACCCCTACCGCATGGGAACCGCTCGCCGGATTAGGAATGGCAAACCAGACAGCAGCAAGCTACCCTGTCGAATCTGACTCTTCCAAGGATTGGGGGTCAGCTCAATTGAGGGGAGGAATCTCATTTTTGCAGCAACTCTTATCCCTTGCTCTCATAGCGCCGGATCGCCGCCAACAACTCGCGACGCGGAAGTCTTACAGAAGTATCGTCCGCAAGTACGCGCAATGTGGTCGCCAGTGCTGTTGCGTTTTGAAACCCATGGATATGAATTTGATCCACAACCCAGAGCAGGCCGTGAACTTCAATGCCGTGTCGTATAGCGAGTGCCTTGAGACCGCCGTCACCGGTTACCAAGATGGATTCCTGGTGACTCTCGGCCAGTGCAAAGACAAACCCGTCATGAATGGAGAGGCGTGGCTTGGCGCGAATGACTTCCTGCGCGCGCAGCACACCTGGACCTGGTATATCGATCACTTTTAACCCACCCTGGACCAGGGCTTCCTTCTGAGCGGCGGTAAATTTGAGCAACTCCTCCTCGAACAGTGTATTAGGGATACATATCTCGTATGGTAGGCTCAAGAACGCATTGAGCAATGAGGCCTTCCTGAGGTCGATCAAACAACTGCTGTCACTGACGATGATCCTCATCCGCGTGCGGCCCCTTCAGGCCCGCCTCCACATCAGGGACGGGAAGCCGCAATAACTCGGCAGCCTTCGTCAGTGAAATCAATCCTTCCGCCAAGGAGCGGTAGCACAGGCGCTCAAAGCGTCGAGGCCGCTCCCATTGCCCACGTTGGGATTCGAGCTCAAGCTCCTCCGGCTCGTGCGTTCGCCACCCGCGCGCAATTCCCTGAAACGCATAGACCAGCGTGGACTCGTTAATGACGTTCAGTTGGTAGAGTCGCATGAGGAGTGCGGCACCACTGACGCGATACAGTCGCTTCAGATCAATCAGTTCTCGGTATCCTAGGGCATGGCGATGTTT
The DNA here is from genome assembly GCA_024760525.1 of Nitrospira sp. NCBI lineage: Bacteria > Pseudomonadati > Nitrospirota > Nitrospiria > Nitrospirales > Nitrospiraceae > Nitrospira > Nitrospira sp. The sequence continues at coordinate 108,291 of CP060500.1, read as the reverse complement.
GCCGACCTCAAGCAAGAGGTGTTCGCGCGTCATCATGAGAGCACCGGCGAAGATCGTACCAGCCTTTTCCTCCTCCTTATCCGACAGGCTCTCAGGGTCGATGAGTCGATGCGCCAGTTCATGCGCCAGCGTCAGGCGTCTGCGTTCGAGCGGAAAGTAACTGTTCACCACGATGACGGGCAGTTTCCGCTCACAGTCAGCCCGTCCCACTAGACAGGTGAACCCGGAGATGCGTTTCGAAAGCGGGACCACCAGCACCTTGAGGCCCTTCTCCTCAAGCAACTCCGTCATGTTGGGAATCGGGTCGAGACCGAGCTTCCAGGCGTTGCGCACGTCGCGGGCCAACTGCTCTGCGTCCTCCACTCTCCTGAGCTTTTGAGGGGGCGAGATGGGGGTTTGCCAATGCGTACTATCGAGTTCCAGGATGGATTCTACCTGCAAGTAGCGCTCGATCCATTCGAGCACTTCCGTCTCCACATGTGCCCTATCGCGTACAGTGGTGTCAGCCTTCTTCCTAAACTCGACGCCGGTTAGTTGGATACCCTGCGTGTCGAGCAGATAGGCCACAGACACTTTGAGAGCTACGGCAAGCGCGAGCAGAACTCCAGAGCTTGGGATGTCCTCGCCCCGCTCGTACTTGCCGATGGCCTGCGCCGTGACCTTCTCCCCCATCGCAGAAGAGAGGGCACGGAGCGAGAGGCCAGCTTTTCTCCTGGCGACTCTGATGCGGTCTCCGATCATCTTACCTCCCAGTTTACACTTGCATATAATCCGTATGTATTGTAAACTGCCACCATAAGCAATGCAAGTGGATTCAAGCTGGGCATTCTTACGCTATGAGTGAGCGCACCACATGAGCAATCCTGTAGGCGTGGCGCGTCAGTGTCAGCTGCCTCATAAAGACTTCTCTCCAGCCTGGACATCGATCAAACTGGAGGCAGGCGTCCGCGAACGCCTGCTCGCGCAGGCCCTCCTTGCACTCACGGTGCGCCAGCAACTCCCGTTCGCCGAGGCCCCGATCCACGGCCTGATCCTCCTGACCGGCGCACCCGGGACAGGCAAAACGACGCTAGGTCGAGGGCTGGCCAATCAGATCGCCGAGCGCCTTCCAGGAACCAAGACCACATTTGCTGAGATTGATCCGCACGCTCTGACCAGCTCAGCCCTCGGTCGCAGTCAACAGGCTGTCGCCAAGCTGTTCGAACAGACGATTCCCGAGCTGGGGATGGATGGCGTTGCGATTGTGTTGCTGGACGAGGTGGAGACCCTCGCCGTTTCCCGCCATCGCCTCAGCCTTGAGGCCAATCCCATCGATGTCCACCGGGCCACAGATGCGGCCTTAGCTGGCATGGACCGGCTCACACGCGACCACCGTAACATCCTGCTCATCGCAACGACAAATTTTCCGGACGCGCTCGACGCCGCGGTGCTGTCTCGCGCCGACCATGTGGAGGAGATCGGTCTTCCAAACGCGATCGCCCGTTCAGAGATCATCGCCGATACGCTGAGGTCGGTCGGCAGTGTGTGGAGAAATGTGAAGGCTCTCGAAGGGCAGGCAGACCGTTTGGCGAAAGCAGCTGATGGCCTTGATGGCCGACGCATCCGCAAGGGGATTTTCGCCGCAATGGCCTCCGATCTTGAGACCGCCAAAGACCCCAACCGGCTCACGGTCTCGCAGATTGAATCCTCGTTCCGGCAGGCCCTGAAAGTCCAGAAGGGAATAAGCCAATGAGAGTACGGCGCGACATCAGTTCCATCCCTCACCGTTCCGCGACCGAGACATGGCAGCAGATTATTGGTCTCGTTACTGGTGTGGATTCGCGCGACATCCAGCAGCTTAAGGCCGTTAGCGGAGTCATGGGCTCGCTCATCACCGACGAGCATCCGGCGGCTCGTCCCATTGTGCTCGAGGGAGTTGGCCCGCAGCTTCGTATCTATTGCCGGTATGGCATGGCGGCGATCGAGGAAGGAAGTGCGGTGGATTCTTTAGGCTGGAACCCAACCGCCGGGGATTGGACCATGCACGTCCCCTGCGCCCGCGAGGACATGGCATGGGTCACAGCGTCACTGGCGAAGACGTCGCCTCGCATACGGGTGTTCGACGTGGCTGAAGAAGAGTGGGCCGAGACCGAAGAATTCAGTGTAACTAGTAAAGCGAGCAGTCCCATCGTCGTTGATTGGCACCTGAAAGGATAATATGACCGTCGCGTATGCACAGACCACGACCTATACGCAGACCCACAGCATCGTCTTTCTCAGCGACAACCTTCGTAACACGCTCCGCGAGGTGATCCGCGAGAATGGCCTCAGCCCTGAAAAGCTGATGCAGGATTGGGAGACGATCGAACGTGGTATCCGGACGTGGCTGCGCAGCGGGCATCTGACGAACGTCGTTGTCGAATTTTATAGGCCAGGCGCGACGGCAGTCGCCGCACGTTGGGAATTTCCTGTTGGCTACTCTGGCTCAGGGATTAACGACGATATGTGGCTCGACAAGAACTATCTCCGGCAACTCATCGCGAAGGCCAGTCGACCTACGAACGACTGCGTCTATCGTATTGTGCTTTGCACAAGCGATAGGGCACCCTGGGTGGACGGCCTTTGTGATTGCGCTTTCCTGTCAACGAGCCATCTTTCGGCACGACAAGCCGGCACGGTGATCGCCACAGGTCATATGACTGCAGGCGTCACGTACTGGAGATAGGGAGCCATGTTGACTACCACGCAGGCTTTCGACAAATTCCGGCAACGCCTCGAGCTGAGTGAGACCGAGAAAAACGATGCCGCAAACCGGCAACAGGATGTGCGGAACTGCATTCGGTCATCGTTTGACCTGACACAAGATTTTCTCTCCGGTTCGTACAGCCGCCATACCAAGACCAAACCGCTGAAAGACGTGGACGTGCTGTTTGTCCTCGGTCCAGCGGAACTTTGGCGGCGTGAAAAGCCTCCGATTGACACGCTGCAGGCGTTTGAGAAGTGCCTGAAGCAGAAGTACGTCGAACCGGGGCAGGTGGAGATCGGGCGACGCTCAGTTACGGTGGAATTCGCGAAGAGCTACTATCCCGAGGAACATGACGGTAAGGTGCTGAGCATCGACTCGGTCCCTGCATTTCAGTCCGGTAAAGACGAGTACGAAATCCCTGACAAGATCACGGGGACTTGGATTAAGACAAATCCAGAAGTGCACCAGGAACGATCGACGGCCAAGAACAAGGAACTAAGCGGGCGCTGGGTGCCGCTCGTGAAGATGGCAAAAGGCTGGAACCGAACGAGTGGTAAGCCGATTAAGCCTTCGTTCCTCATTGAGGTCATGGCCCTGGAGCTCGTGGAAGCGCCATTCTCAAACTATCCCGACGAGATCCGCAACCTCTTTGCTGCGCTAGAGGCCAACATCGGTCGACCGTGGCCGGATCCAGCCGGTCTGGGCCCTCCTGTGTCTGACCAGATGACACCAACCCTTAGTGCCGCCGCGAGGAAAGCGCTGCAGGAGGCGCAACGCAAGGCTACGATTGCGCGACGAGCAGAGGAAAGCGGCCGCCAGGGCGAGAGTCTACGTATCTGGCGTGAGATTCTCGGGGAATATTTTCCCCTCTCATAACGGGTGGATGAATGAACACCTGGTCCCTTGCGAAACTATTGGCGAATCTCCACGACGACATCGAACATCGCCTCGCGCGCGCCCGGGAGTCGTTCGGGCACTCGACGACCAAGGGTGATGCCAGCGAGCACGTGTGGCTTGAGCTGCTACAAAAATATCTCCCCCAGCGCTATCAGGCCAAGAAGTCTCACGTCGTCGACAGCGAGGGGGTTTTCAGTCAGCAGATGGACATCGTGATCTTTGACCGGCAGTACTCGCCATTTATCTTTGACTACGAAGGTCAGATCGTTGTCCCTGCAGAAAGCGTCTATGGCGTGTTCGAAGCGAAGCAGGCCATCAACGCGGGCGAGGTGGAGTATGCTCAGATTAAGGTTGAAAGCGTGCGCAAACTCCACCGAACCAGCCTGCCAATTCCTCACGCCGGCGGGGTCTATCCACCGAAACCCTTGCCGCATATTCTGGGCGGACTGTTGACCTTTGAGAGCAACTGGAGCCCGGCCCTTGGGAAGCCACTGACCGACGCATTGGAGCGAAGCCAAGGGGATCGCCGTTTGGATCTAGGCTGTGTGGCGGCGCATGGGATATTTGGTTTGGACAGGGCTGGGTGTTACACCATCACGCCCCAGGGGAAACCTGCAACCGCGTTCCTGCTGGAGCTCATTGCACGGCTTCAGAGTAGCGCAACCGTTCCGATGATTGATGTCCGGGCCTATGCCAAATGGCTCGCGATGTGAACTGACAGTTGATCGCTTTTCTCCACAGAAAGAACAGTTCAATACCTCGGGCAGTCTCACATCTCGATGCCTCTGTTGAAAACTCGATACTGTCCTTCCCGATGGATTGAAATTGGGTGCTTTCCAAAGCCTAACCGTGACGGTCTGAACAGGCCGAACACCTACCCGTCAGAGGCAGTCTTTCTTGAGGCAAGTCTGTAGCCATCAGCCGGCACATGCTGAACGAGTGATGACTTAGCGCCTGTGACCAGTCAGTCGTCTAAACCGTGCGACCAACAGACGGCTCCCCGCTCACACCCCCACCCTCCCAGGTGGGGAACTCCCGCGTCATTAGACCCTCAGCCTCAAATGTAAGGAGGCCTACCCCGACGATCGCGCCGGTTAGTGCATGGGCGGTGGAAACAGGCAAACCGTTCCTTGAAGCAACCAGCTCCCACAGGACTGCGCCAGCCAGCACGCCGGCTGCAAGGATGGGCGATGAAGGAGTGTCTGGCGCCAGGAGTCCTTGTCTGAAGGTCTTCACCATCGCGGTGGCGACCCATCCCGAAAGCCCAGCGCCGATGGTCGTCCAGATCGTTCCCCACAGAATGGTGATCCGATAATCGGCGATCCCGCGCAACTCCCACAGTTCCTGGCCAGACCGGGCCACTCATATGAATCACACTTCTCCCGCCCTGATTGACGTAGTTCCTAGGACAAGCTGATCGTGTTCAGTTCAAGCACTCTCCTATGCCTTTCAATCTTTCAGATCGCCGCAGGCACAGCACCATGGGTCTGTACCAACATTGATGGCTCTGTCTGTAAGCTTATATCCCAGACCTCTCACACTCACGATCGCTCGATTCAGCATGGGAATCTTTTGCTTGAGTCGGCGTATATGGACGTCTATTGTCCTGGTCGTTCCGTAGTAGTCGTACCCCCATACGGCGTTCAGCAGAACTTCTCGGGGTCGCACATGTCCTGGATACTTGAGCAGACACTCAAGTAGATCAAATTCTTTTCTGGTCAATACGATTTCCCGACCCTGTACTACCACTTCATGCCGGGATCTATCAAGAATCAGGGAGCCATAGACATATCGAGACCGTTCCGAATGGGGACCATTCGAATCTTCCTCCGAACTGACTGGAGTGGTGATGCCACCTTGATCGAAACCTGAACCAGAATCCATTTGAACCGAACTCCCTCCCTCCGTTTCAGACAAGTCTTCGCGTGCCGCAACTAATACGGGAAGCATGACAACGTGCGCCATCGTTGAAAAATCATGGGAGGCCGGATCGAAAGCTTCTAAAGATTTCTCTCTCACAATCATAGTCCGTGCTTTACGAGAACTATCCGGCTCCCGATCGAACGTTAATTGAGCAGTCTTCGAGCGCTTGCTGTCCTCCACTATCTGAATCTGAAGAGATTTGAAGGCGACGACCGTCTCGAGGGATTTTGCTCTGTTAGTTGCTTTCATACAACGCAGGCCTCCACGTAATCGATATCCTCCCGTGACTTCTGCCGAAGGCCGCCCAGATAGGCTACCCATGCCGCCCTCTACTCGATAGAGCTTGATCGAAGAAGCAGCCTGCGGCTATCCTCTCATTCCACTGACATAGGCCGCAGTCAGTGGATCACGGGGTTCTTCAAATATCTGCTTGGCGGTTCCCGTCTCGATCAACCGTCCCGTTCCGTTTTGAACCCAGAAGAGCGCGGCATAGTCCGCGATGCGTCGAGCCTGCGCCAGGTTGTGGGTGACGATCAGGATGGTATAGCGTCCCCGCAGACTCACAATCAAATCTTCGACCACGCCGCTGGAGAGCGGATCGAGTGCGCTACACGGCTCATCCATGAGCAGCACTTCCGGTGAAAGGGCCAGTGCTCTGGCAATACAGAGGCGTTGTTGTTGGCCGCCGGACAAGGCCAAGGCCGGCGAGTCCAGGCGATCCTTGACTTCGTCCCATAATCCGACATCGTGGAGCGTGCTCTCAATCGTCCGCGCCATCTGCTCTCGATTCCGTAGCCCATGCTCGCGCAAAGAGAATTCGAGGTTTTTCCGAATCGATAAGGGAAAGGGATTTGGTTTCTGGAAGATCATGCCGACGCGACGACGAAGTCGGATGACATCGGTCTCCGATGCCAACACATCGAAGGTATCAATGGTGATACGTCCCGCTACACGACACCCGGCGATCAGATCGGTCAGGCGGTTCAAACATGTGAGGAAGCTAGTCTTCCCGCATCCTGACGGTCCCACGAGAGCCGTGATGCATCCCTTGTTGATCGCCAACGTCACGTCCTCAAACACCGGCTTGTTGCCGTAGTGCAAGCTGAGCCGATCTATTGCAACGAAGGGTTGAGGCTCACAGCAAGCAGGTCGATCTTCGAGCGGATGTCGGGGGCGCGACCCTGTAATGGGTTCGACCGGCATCATACTGTCACGACCTTTCGGTGGAGCCCGTATGTTGCCAGCCAGGAGGCGGTACCGTTGATGGCGAGTAACATGATAATTAAGACCAGCGCTGAGGCATAGGCATTCGCGTCTCCGCCGGACACATTCATGGAGAGATCGAAGATGTGGATAGACAGCGCGCGACCGGAATCGAGCAGCGACTCCGGCATCCGATCCACATAGCCACTTGTGAAGATGAGTGCAGCCGTCTCGGCAATCGCACGGCCGACTCCAAGGACCAGACCAACCAAGAGACCGGGTACCGCTGCCGGTAGCAAGAGGTGAACAAGGGTTGTGGTGCGCGACAGTCCTAGTGCCGCGGCGGAAATCCGGTAACTAGTCGGCACGGCGCGAAACCCTTCCTCCGTTGATCGGATCAAGATCGGCAACACCATGCAGGCCAGAGTCAGCCCGCCGGAGAGGATCGAAAAGCCGAGCCCCAGCGTCTTGCAAAAGAACGCGTTGCCGAACAGGCCGAAGACGATCGACGGCACACCAGCCAGGACGTCGAGGCTACGGCGGGTCATCCGCCCGAACAGGCTTTGGTCCGATGTAAATTCGGCGAGGAGGACGGCGGTGCCGATACCAATGGGGAGGGATACAGCGAGACAGACTCCCAGAATCAAGGATGTCGAAACCAGGATAGGGCCGATCCCGCCTCGGCGCCCAGCGTTCTCCGGGGGGGCAGTCAGAAACGTCCAGGAGACGTGGCTCAGTCCATGCCGAACGATGTCCCCCAGCAGCCAGCACAATGTGGCGGTCACGAGCGCTGCCGCTCCCCAGACGAGAACGAATGCAAGCCATTCACGGGAATTCTGTGGTTGGCTCAGAGTCTCAGCCATAAATTCTCCCGCGACTGATCCATTCCGCCGAGACGGCAAGCGCCACAACCATGGCCATCAAGACCAGCCCACTGACGAATAACGCGGAACGATGGTCACCGAGCGCATAGGCCATTTCTAAGGCAATATTGGCGGTCAGTGTCCGGATAGGGTCGAAGAAGCTGGAAGGAGTCTGGACCACGTTCCCACAGACCATCAGAATCGCCATCGTCTCGCCGATGGCCCGACCAGTCTCAAGGATGACTCCGGTGAACAATCCTGATTTCGCTGCAGGGAACACAATTCCTTGGACCGTTGCCCATCGTGGCAGACCTAATGCTGCCGCGCCACGCAAGTAATGTGGCGGCACGTTAGCCAGACTCGCGTCTGCCATCAAGGCGATGGTGGGAAGAATCATAATCGCGAGGATTACGATACCCGCCAATAGGCTGGGTCCAGGGGGGTGTATCTCCCCAATCAGCGGGACCAGCACCACGAGTCCCCACAAACCATAGACCACAGATGGAATGCCTGCGAGCAACTCGATCAGGCGCCGATAGGGTCGGGCAACGGCTGGCGGCGCATAGTAGTGGCAGAATACGGCAGAGAGAATGCCCAGTGGGGTGGCGACCATCACCGCCCCAGCCATGGCGAACAGGGTACCCCACAGCATCGGCGTGAGGTTGTACAAGCCCTGGGCTGGATGCCAGGAAGGATCGGTAAAGAATCGTCGCAGACCTACGTGATGGAGGACGGGAAACGCTTCCACGATCAGGAAGGCCACGATGAGCACAACGATCACGCCGGCGATTGTGGCAATGCCGCGCAAGAGCCAGCACAGGAGACCGTCAGTCGACCAATGGGACAAAGTATTGCTCCTTGATGATGTCATGCGCGGCTTTGGACTGTGCATAGCCGATAAAGGCCTTGGCCAATCCAACAGGGGGAGTCCGGGTGATGATGTGCAGAGGACGGGCAAGGGGAAAGGTTCCGTTCCGCACATTTTCGGTGGAAGCAGCAACTCCTCCGATCGGAAGGAGTTTAATGGGTACGCCTTGAGATTCATCGTATTCGGCCGTGCCGATGGAGACATACCCGATGGCATTTCGATTGCCCGCGACGGTTTTAACTCCCTGTTCGTTGTCACCGATCACGACCTGAGCCCTCACGTCCACATTCTTGATCTTGAAGTGATGCAAGAATAATTCAAGTGTAGATCGGCCCTCCGCTTTGTTCACGACGGTGATGGCCGCGTCTTTCCCTCCTATCACCGTCCAATTGGTGATCTTGCCCGTATAGATCGCGATGATTTGCTCGTCGGTGAGAATCTGGACCGGGTTCTCCTTATGAACAATGATCCCGATACCATCACGGGCAATCATAAATGCATGGAGGTCTCCCTCGTCCTCCTTCAGTGCACGCGAGACCATTCCAATATCAGCGAGTCCTTGGCGAGCATCCGCGATGCCGCGTGAGGAGCCACCGGTTTGCACGTCTACCCGCGTGCCGGGGTGTACCGATTCAAACCGTTTCCCAATCTCGGAAATGACCGGAGCTATGGTACTCGATCCGGTGATGATGAGCTTTCCGGTCAGTTGATCGGCGGCTGATGCCGGGAGAGACAGAAGGCCAGCGATCGAGTATGCGGCCAGGAACAGGGACTTCTTGGGGACGATCGAGCATAACCATGTCAGCATGTAGATATCTCCATGTAATAGAGATGCGGAATGAATCACGCGACCGCTCCTCCGCAGGACGAGCCAGCGCCGGCTGTGCACCCGTAGCAGTGATTGCCCATCACAATCCTGCGTGTGCCGAGGCGGGTCGGATCAAAGTCGCGAATATGGCGCGGCATCTCTTCCTTGACCGGCAGCGTGAGCATCTGATTGAAGTCGCAATCGTACAGGATGCCGTCCCACCCCACGGAAATCATCGATCGGCACATGACGCCTGCCGCAGCGGTAGGATTGAAGGCAGTGACCAGCCGTTCCATATAGGCGTCGTAATTACCACTCTCGGTCAGGAACTCTAGAAAACGGCTGATCGGCATGTTGGTGATGGTATAGAGACGGGTAAACTCGATACCATACCGCCTCCGGAGCTCTTTCCGAAATTGAGCTTCGATCGCCTCTTGCTTTGGGGGGAGAAACGCGCCGACCGGATTGTACACAAGGTTCAGGGCGAGGCCGCTCTCCGGTCGCCCGTACCCGAGTCTGTTCAAACGCGTGAGGGCCTCGATGGATTTCTCAAAGATTCCCTTCCCCCGCTGCGCATCAGTTTGACTGGCAAGATAGGCCGGAAGCGAGGCAATGATTTCAACATGGTGGGCGGCCAGAAACTCAGCCAGATCCGCTTGGGAGGGAAGCAGCAACACGGACAGGTTGCATCGATCCATCACATGACGGCCGAGCGCACGGGCCCCTTTGACCAGGCGGCGAAAGTTCGGGTTGAGCTCCGGTGCCCCGCCCGTGATATCGATGGTGGGAATGTCTGTCCTCGCCAACGCCGCGAGACAGAGATCGGCTATCTCGTCCGACATGATTTCAGTACGATCCGGCCCCGCATCCACGTGACAATGTCCGCAGGTTTGGTTGCAGAGTTTGCCGACGTTGATCTGAAGGATGGTGATCCCCGTGGCATGGAGCGGAAAGAGGCTGGCCTGCTCGAGACGCCGTTCGAACGGAGGACAACCACCTGTGCTCATAAGCACCTTGAGCTGTTCATTGGAGGAGGCCAGAGGATTCTGTCGTCCGAGTAAAGTCAGTGGCATGTGTGTCTCCGTGAGCACGCGAGAAGCACCTCGAAAATCCACCATCACGTCAGGAGGTGCGTCCTATGCTTACCATGGCTCAACACCGGGTCCGGGAATCGCAGCTCGCAACATCCGAAGTTGAGCGCCCGTCCTTGCCGATTGGCCAGCACGTGTTGAACCCGTGGCGCAATGCGATAACACACCTGCTGGCCCTCCCGAATTCCTTCAACTAATCTGGCATCTCGGAGAATCCGGAGATGATGGGAGATCTGCGGTTGTGGACAGTGTAAGTACCGCACAAGGTCCATCACGCATTTCTCCTCAACCAGTAACGACTCCAGGATGCGCAACCGCGTGTGGTCCGCCAGGGCCTTGAGCGTCAGGGCGCATTGGTCCACGGTGAGCATAATTCCGGTGGAGTCGGACTTCATCAGCAGCAGCCTCCATTGGGCGCACAGGTGACCTCGCCGCCATTCACACGTTGGCCAGCGCGATTGATGATCGCGAAATGCGGAGCGTACCCCTCGGTTGTCAACACCGTGAGGGTCTTGGAGCACACCTCCAGCGGTGCTCCCCGTCGATAGACGTGATGATCGTCATCGGCCACTTCGAGAAACGGTCCTGCGAATAGCGCGAAGTCCCCTTTCCACATGCAAGGGGCTTGTGCGGGCAACACCGCCCACCAGCGCGCATCGGATCGTTCGAACGAGATTGGTTCATGGGAGAGCACAAAATATGGGACGAACGGAGGCTGACTCAGCAGCAGCGCCGTCTCGGGCCCGATTGGCTGTGAGACCCCTCGTGGGTAGCTGATGCCACATTCATCCACCACGCGGCTGAAGGGGCCCCGAAGTGTCGCGTAACAAGCGGTCGGGTCCGTGGGTTGCGCCGCGAGTTTATAGCCGGTCAGCGTTACGGAGAAAAAGTGAATGCCGTCGATGACCTGCCAGGGAGAGAATGAGACGAGATGGATACCGAGAAACCCGGCTTCCACCATACCGGCAATATAGTTCGCGAGCGTCAACGCACCTGAGAGACAATCACCCCATTTCTCTGCATCATGAATCAGGTATTGCGGGGCCTGCTGGTCCGACACGATATCGGAAATCGTAAAACGTCCCCCTGGATTCGTGACACGGAACATCTCACGGAAGACCTTGTGCTTATCCGGTGCCAGATTAATGACGCAATTGGAAATGATGAGATCGATCACGTTGTCGTCCACCGGCATCGCGTCCGCCATCCCTTTTCGAAACTCCACATTCGTGGAGGCATAGCCCAGATTGACTGCTACGATCGGCGCATTGCGGCGCGCGATCTCCAACATCGTGTCCGTCATATCGATGCCAATCACATGCCCGGATGGTCCGACCAGGCGTGAGGCTTCGAAGCAGTCGATTCCTCCACCGGAACCAATATCGAGGACCGTCTCGCCGGAACGGACGGTCTTTAAACCGGCTGGCGTGCCGCACCCATAGGAAATCTTGAGTACCTCGTCCGGAATAAACGACTTCAATTCTGGGAGGTCGTAACTCGTCGGACAACACATCTGCTCGCCTGTCGCGGCAGCCCGCGCATACCGGTCACTGACTTTCTGGGTGATGTCATCGATCAGCATAGTCTCCTCTTGTGACACTACTTTTCGTGAAAGATCTGTTCTTTTTATATCGATCCTACGTCTATCGAGATACGTGTATAGGTCCATATACAGGGAAAAGCCTCTCGCTTCTGTGAGCTAGCTTACAGTCACACCATTACCAGTCTCTGGACCGTGGAGGCAGTCGAGGAAAGTCACCCGTGAAAGAGATCCTTATGGCTTGGAAGAGGATGAAAGACACACAGCCCTCTTGACTCAGTACTATGGTACAGGGTGTATCGTCATCGATGAGGTGGACATGCCGACCGAACTCACAATTGGACAATTCGCAAAAGCTGCTGCGGTGAATATCGAAACGATTCGCTACTACGAACGACGCCACATACTCGGCCCCACCTCTCGGCTGCCATCCGGCTACAGGCTCTACAACAGAGAAGCTCAAAGGCGGCTGCGGTTCATCAAGAATGCGCAGGCGTTGGGCTTCACGCTCCATGAGATCAAGGAACTGCTTGATCTTCAGGTCAGCTCGAAAGCCCGCTGTGGTGATGTTCAACGAAAAGCCGAGGCCAAGTTGAAACACGTGGGGGCGAAAGTGCGGGATCTGCAAGCGCTGGCGACGGCGCTGCGACACTTGATCCGAACCTGCCGGGCCAGACGGCCGACGAATCGATGCCCTATTCTGGCGAGCCTGGACAGTGAAGACAAGGCGTTAGGAAGAAGTCGTACAGGGAATGAGTGAGAGCAAGCCAATACTGACGATTGACGGCGTTGTGAACGAGGTGAGGGCCATGTGTCCGTATGAAGAATGATCGGGGTTCTGTCTGTTCGCGGTGGTGAGTCAGGTATGGACGCTGATCGGAAGGCTGTTTACATGACGAAAGGCGGGACGGCAACGATGATTGGCGGGCTGGTGGCCTCGGTTTTCGCCTCGATCTGCTGCATCGGGCCGGTGGTGTTCGCAGCACTCGGTGTGGGTGTGGGGGCCACAGGGTTCCTGGCCGGCACAGCCGGAACCTTGAAAGCCTTGTTGCCCTACAGGCCGTGGTTTATCGGCCTGACCTTGCTCTTACTTGGCATGAGTTTCTATTACGCGTACCGGAACCCCTCGGCCGCGTGCGCGACAGAGGTCGGAAGTGCTGCTCGATCAGCGAGTGGGCCGAACCGGACGTGGCTGTGGCTGATAGCAGCCCTGGCCTTGCTGTTGGTCTTGGCACCGTATTGGTTAGCTCTGTGAGAGGGAGAGGTGACGGGTGATCAGTGAGGGATCGGTCTGATGCGGCCGGCACGACTATTCGCTCTGAGTTATCTCTTGGAGGAAGGTGATCAGGCATGTGGCACGTGATTCGGACGTGTCTTCTTGTTGGGGTGGCGACGCTTCCGCTGACGGAGTTCCATGGTCTTGCGGCTGAGAACCGGAGGCTTCGGACGGTGACCTTGCAGATCGACGGCATGACGTGCGGGGCTTGCGTCAAGGACGTGAAGGAAGCGCTCGCCAAGGTTCCGGGCGTCAGCACGGTCGAGTTCAGGGTGGGAACAAAGTGGGTCATTTTCTCCGATTATTCGGATACGCGAGCCTCGGTGACGTTCGATGCGAACAAAGTGGGTACGGAGGCGCTGGTCAAGGCCATCGAAGGGGCTGGTAGCCCGCTGTCGGCATACAAGGCGCGGGTGCTCGAAAAGTAGGCGAGGGGCAGGAGGTGAGCGGTGCGCGGGAGGAGGAAGACAACATCATGGATCAGACAACCAATGTTGAAGCTGGACTATTCGCCGAACTCAGGAAGTTGAGTCCGAAAGTCACTGGCGGACTGCTGCGTATGCGCCAGGAAGCCTATCGAGACGCGGCGGTCCCAGCGAAGTATAAACTGCTCTCGTCCATGGCGATTTCAATCGCGATCCGCTGCGAACCCTGCATTCGTGCGTACGTGCAGATGGCGTACGACAAAGGCATCACGCAGGAGGAACTGATCGAGTTCCTCGAAGTCGCCATGACCATGCAGGGCTGCCCCGGAGAGGAGTGGGCGCTGAAGGCCTTTGCTGCTTACAAGGAATGCCTCGATAGTAGGCCGGCTTCGGCCGCGTCGGGTTGCTGCGACCACCAATCTATGAGCCATAAGAGTGAGGAGAGCGCATCATGAATCACCGAATTATGTTCTTCGTCATCGGAATGTTCATGGCACTCATGGTAAGCGTTGGATTAGGGGTAAGAGAAGCCTCCGCAGCCAACTTACTGATCCATATGAAGACATCCCTCGGGCTGGATGATGCGCAAATTTGTGCCGTGCCGAATGTGGCCTGGGCTGCGGTGAAAGCGGGCCACAAGGTCACGATTCTGGTGGATGCGAGCGCCGTCACGTCAGTGACCAAGGGATTCGGATGGTTCAGGAAGCTCGTCGGCTCCGAGTCCACTGCGCTGGATCGCGCTGGCCTGCCTGAGCGAGAACGACAAAGCCTGTCGGAGCAGATGGGCGTGCCGCTGGAGCAGGTGCCGCACAACTATGGCGAGTACTTCGATGTTCTCAAGAACAAGTTGGGCGTTGAAATCTACGGAAATCAGACCATGATGCTCCTCTACAACATCGATCCTGCGCGAGTTGCCTCTTCAGTGACCCCTGTTTCGCTGACCAACATGGTGGAGATGTTCGCATCCGCTGACCGAGTGATTGTGTATTAGAGATACCGTTGACGCTTGACCTGGACGAGGGATAGACTGACGCTATGCGATTAGGTTCCTATCACTCCCGATCATTTCTTGCCGCAACGATCGTGGTGTTTCTGCTGGCGTTCAGTTTCAACGCCTACGCCTGTCTCCTGCCACTATCGGGGACCACCGATGCCTCGATGGCAAACGGCTGTTCAACTCCCGTGGAGGAACCGGTTCGGCAGTTGTGCGACGCCTTCAAAACTCTAGGAGTCGGGTCCTCCTCTCAGTCTTTTTCGTTACTCATGGACCATCATTGGTCGGCAGATCATGCTCCGGTCGCACTCCCAGCCGTGAGCTACCAGTTCAAGAGTATTTTCCACCCATCTCAGTCTCTCGAATCGAGTTCTCCTCCGCATCAGTCTCTCGCAAGCACCGTGCTTCGTATCTGATCTCCTCGGTTCTTCCTTCAACTGTCTCATCGTCGCGTTCCCGGCCCGACGCCGGACCGCGATTCACTCAGCTGCTCCTTCTGGAGCAAGACAGGGCCCGAGATCCGCGGCAATCGTGGACGGGAAAGTTTTTGGGAGGGCCATCACATGACTCTATCAATTCGGTTTTGGCTGCTGACCATAACAGTTGTGAGCATGACCTTCGCGATAAATGCGCGCCATATCGCCCATGCCGTCGAACACACTGCGCAACCGTCCTTGGTGTTACCAGACTTGATCCCGGAAGCCTTGGCCAAAAATCCTGAACTTGTGGCGGCGCGCAAGCAATGGGAAGCTGCCACGAATCGGATTACGCCAGCTCGGTCATTGGACGATCCGATCCTGTCAGTTCAGTTGTGGAATTTCCCGCAGACCTTCAACGTCACGCAAACGGGCAACACGATCTTCGGCTTTTCGCAGAATGTCCCATTCCCTGGCAAACTTGCGCTCAAAGGCGATGTGGCAAGCCGTTCAGCCGACATGACCGCGCAGGTGGTTCGTGCAAAGGAACGAGAACTGGTCGCCCGCCTGAAGCAGGCTTACTACGAACTGTTTCTCGCGCAAAAAGCGGTTCAGATCCATCATGAACAGGTGGATCTGGTCAGACAATTCGTAGAGATTGCGAACGCGAAGTTCCGCACGGGAAAGGGATCGCAGGCCGATGTCCTCAAGGCCCACGTCGAGCTATCCCTGCTCCAGCAGCAGCTTCCTGTCCTGGAACAGCGCCGCGAAACCGCCGAAGCGTTGCTGAATACGCTCCTGGATCGGGATCCTGCATCACCTTTGGGAATTGCTCCAGAGCCGTCTCAGAAGCCGTTCGACAAGACCATCGAGGAACTGCACCGCCTCGCGCTGAACGACAGGCCGGAGCTGAAAGTCGCTGAACTGACGGTGCTGCGGAACGAGCAGTCCCACGAGCTGGCCCAGCGTCAGTACTACCCGGACTTCAACGTGGCGTTTCAGCGCTTCCAGAACTATCAGGCCAACAACGGATTCGGCGCCTACGTGGCGATGAGCATCCCGTTCGCGTTTTGGACCAAGCCGAAGTATGACGCAGGCGTGCAGGAAGCCGCGGCAGCGGTCTCGGCCGCGCGGGCGCAGCAACATACCTTAGAAAACCTGACCCGGTTTCAGATCAACGACCTCCTGGCCAAGGTCCGGGCGAGTGAACAGGTGGCGACGTTGTATCACACCACGATCCTGCCGCAGGCCGTGCAGCACTTGGAAGCGGCGCGAGTGGGGTATCGCGCGGGAAAAGGAGGGTTCTTGGATCTTATTGACACCCAGCGATCCTTGCGAGGATTTCAGCTGGAGTATTACCGGGCGCTTGTCGAGCGGGAGAACCGACTCGCGGAACTTGAACAAGTGATCGGAACCGACCTGAACGAAAACAGCTAATAGGGAGGAATCCGCCATGAGTCATGCCATAGGCAGAAAAAGTCTTGTTGTCGGTGTCGCAGTAGCCGGCCTGTTCGTCGGAGTCGTCGCCGGGTTCTTCGCCGCGCATCGGGCGATGAACGATATGTCGGGGATGAAGGGAAGTGGGGAGATGAAGGGCCATGAGTTGGAAGATATGTCCATGAAGGGGATGTCGATGGAAGGCGCAAAGCCCACGAGAGACTTGGAACCGATGCCAGGCATGTCCGACGCTCCGTCCGGGGCTGTGGCTGTTCCGGCTGTGGCGAGACAGTTGATCGGCGTCCGCAGTGCTCCGGTGAGCTACGCGACATTGGAGCAAGAGATTCGCACGGTCGGGACGGTCGACTACGATGAACGTAGGTTTACCCAAGTCACTCTCAAAATTTCAGGATGGATCCGCAAGGTCTTTGTTGATTCGATCGGCCGGCCGGTGCGCAAGGGCGAACCGCTCTTTACCATCTACTCGCCAGATCTCCTTACAACCCAGGAGGAATACCTGTTGGCAGTCAGGACGCAGGCTCAATTGGCTGCCAGTCTGCTGGCCGACGCAAAGGAGAATGCCGCCGCCCTCGTCGTGAGCGCACGAGAACGGCTTCGCCTCTGGGATGTGACCGATGCACAAATCGCCGCGCTGGAGCGTCGTGGCAAAGCAGAGCCGGTGCTCACGGTGTACGCTCCTTCCTCCGGGATCGTGATGAAACGGGAGGCCTTGCCGGGGAAATATGTGGAGCCGGGCACGACACTATATGAGGTCGCAGATCTCTCCACGGTCTGGATCTACGCCGATATTTATGAATCAGAAGTGGCGGCCACAAAGGTCGGTCAGCCGGCAACGGTTACCTTTGCCGCCTATCCGGGAGAGGCGTTCCACGGCAAGGTCGCCTATGTCTATCCGACCCTGAATACCGAAGCCCGCACCGTGCGGGTACGGTCGGAATTTCCGAATCCTGAACTGAAGCTGAAGCCAGGCATGTATGGGAACGTGATCTTGCAGACGGCTGCGGTCAAGACGTTGGTCGTGCCGAAGGAGGCAGTGCTGGATACCGGCCTCCGGCAACTGGTGTTTCTCGATCGAGACCAAGGGATCTATCAGCCCTATCCGATCAAGCTTGGCCGACAGAGCCAGGATCGCGTGGAAGTTCTCGAAGGTCTCAAAGAAGGAGATCGTGTTGTGACCTCGGCCAATTTCTTGTTGGACGCCGAGAGCAAGCTGGCCTCGGCCGGGAGTATGCAGGCCATGATGGGCCAAATTGGCATGGCTGACTGGCAAATGCGCGGTGCCCATGAAGGCAAAATGGAAGGGATAGAAGGCATGCAAGGCTTGAAAGGGATGGAGGGCATGAAAGGGATGAGCGGAATGTCTGGCATGGCTTCGGACTCAGCCAAAGCCACCTCCGAAGCTCGCAAGGTAGCAGGATATGTTCTGACCTTCACAACCCTTCCCGAAACACCCAAGGTCGGTGAGGTTCTCCTCAGGCTCAAGGTCACAGATCAGACCGGCCAGCCGGTGACCACTGCGCAAGTCTTGTTCGTCTATACCATGCCGATGCCAGGCATGACTGATTCCAAGGTGACGGCGCACCATACCAAAGACGGACTCTATGAAAGCACGGTGATGTTCGGCATGGGCGGAACTTGGCTAGTAACGGTCAATGTGGCAGTGCCAGGACGGTCGCCCATTGCCGAGAAGTTTCAGTTTTCGGTCGTAGCGGGAGGCCTGTAGTTGGGAAAAGCGGGCGTCTCGGCACCCGCGGGATGGGAGGGGTGAAAAACAATGATCGCACGACTCATCGAAGGGAGTGCACGCAATCCAGTCCTCGTCATCCTCTGTGTGTTGCTGCTGGCAGGTTGGGGCCTGTGGACGGCTTTTAAGGTTCCGCTGGATGCGGTGCCGGACCTGTCCGATGTCCAGGTGACCATCTATACCGAGTGGCAGGGGCGCAGCCCGACGTTGATTGAAGACCAGGTCACCTATCCGATCGTCACCTCTCTGCTGGCCGGTCCGAAAGTCAAACGGGTTCGAGGAGTCTCAGAATACGGGGTCTCATACGTCTACGTGATCTTCGAAGACCGGACGGACTTGTACTGGGCACGCAGTCGTGTGCTGGAATACCTGCAGAAGCTGACCGGGAAGTTACCAGCCGGAGTCGCACCGACTCTAGGTCCCGACGCGACCGGTGTTGGGTGGGTCTATCAGTATGCATTGGTCGACGAGTCTGGCGCGCACGATCTGGCGCAGCTCCGCAGTCTTCAAGATTGGCACCTGCGCTACCAACTGGAAAGTGTGCCGGGGGTGGCAGAAGTGTCGGCAGTCGGCGGATTCGTCAAGCAGTATCAAATCGAAGTGGACCCCAACACATTAGCGGCTTATCGGCTGCCGATTCAGACGGTCATCGAAGCAGTTCGGAACAGCAATGCTGAAGTGAGTGGCCGTGTCTTGGAAATGGCTGGCACGGAATACATCGTTCGTGGGCGTGGCTACCTGCGTTCTATTGATGATATCGAGCTGATCCCTGTCGGGACGGATGGGCGGGGCACACCTATCTTGATCCGGGATATTGCCCATGTCCAAATCGGACCGGACCAGCGTCGGGGTATTGCCGAGTTGGACGGCAAGGGCCAAACAGTCGGCGGGATCGTGATCATGAGGGCCGGTGAAAACGCGCTTGCCGTGATCGAGCAGGTCAAAGCCAGGCTGGCAGAGATCACGCCGGCTCTACCCGACGGCGTCCGCATCGTCCCCACCTATGACCGGTCTGATCTCATTCATCGGGCTATTGCAGTACTTCACGAGAAACTCCTGGAGGAGTCTATTATTGTCAGCCTGGTCGCGGTCGTCTTTCTGTTTCACCTGCGTAGCGCCCTGGTGGCGATTCTCATCCTGCCCGTAGCAGTGCTGCTCGCGTTCATCCCAATGGCGTACCTGAACATCACCTCCAGCATCATGTCGCTCGGAGGAATTGCCATTGCCATCGGCGCGATGGTGGATGCAGCCATCGTGATGGTGGAGAACGCGCACAAGCGGTTGGAACAAGGACCGAATGCGGACCGGATTGAAACCATCATCGCAGCAGCCAAAGAAGTCGGCCGTCCATTGTTCTTCTCGCTCTTGGTGATCGCCGTGTCGTTCCTGCCGATCTTCGCACTAGAGGCGCAGGAGGGCCGGTTATTCACGCCCTTGGCCTATACCAAAACCTTCTCGATGCTGTTCGCCACCGCACTCTCGGTAACCTTGGCTCCTGTACTAATGGTTCTCCTGATCCGGGGGCGCATCCGGGCGGAAGCCAAGAATCCGCTGAATAGGCTGCTCGTCGCTTTGTATCGGCCGATCCTCGCCGGTGCGTTACGGGTCCGGTGGCTGACACTCGGTCTGGCGGTCGTGATATTCGGATTCACGACGCCGATCTTTTCACGTTTGGGCGCAGAATTCATGCCGCCACTGAACGAGGGGACCATTCTCTACATGCCGACCACCGTCCCTGGTCTCTCCATTCCTGAATCGGCCAAGGTGCTGCAGGTTCAGGATCAGTTGCTCGCGACCTTCCCGGAAGTGGAACGGGTTTTCGGAAAAATGGGCAAGGCTCCGACTGCCACTGATCCGGCCTTTGTCGGCATGGCAGAAATTACAGTCACCCTCAAACCTGAATCGCAATGGCGGCCCGGCATGACCTGGGATCGTTTGCTGGACGAGATGGATGCCAAGCTCCGCATTCCCGGATTTCCGAACATCTGGTGGATGCCGATTCAGACTCGCACCGAGATGATCACCACCGGGGTGCGCAGCCCGGTCGGCATCAAAGTCCTGGGACCGGATCTGAAGACCATCGAGAGAATCGGCTTGGAGATCGAGCAAGTCTTGGCCACTGTGCCTGGCACCAAGAGCGCCTTTGCAGAACGGCTCAACGAGGGCTATTACCTGGATTTGACCGTCAATCGACGTGAAGCTGCCCGCTACGGTCTGACGGTGGGAGACGTGCAGGCTGTCATCACCTCGGCCATTGGCGGCGAGACCGTCACGACTACGGTCGAGGGACGGGAACGGTATTCAGTCAATGTGCGCTACAAGCGCGAATTACGTGATGATCCGGACCGGCTTAAACGGGTGTTGGTTCCCACACCGAGCGGGGCGCAGATCCCCCTTGGACAAATCGCGGAGCTGGTGATCACGCAGGGGCCCCCGTCGATCGCGGATGAGGCGGGATCGCTCGCTGGCCTGGTGTCGGTGTCGGTCAACGGCCGCGATCTGCGCGGCTATGTGCATGATGCCCAACGAGCAGTTCGCGAACTGGTCACACTCCCCTCTGGGTATCGGCTGATCTGGACCGGTCAATACGAGCATCTGGTGCGCGCGGAAGAGCGGCTGAAGCTGGTGATCCCCGTGACCCTCGCCGTGATTCTGTTGCTCCTGTATCTCAATTTCCGATCGCTCGCGAAATCACTGATCGTGCTCTTGTCTGTCCCCTTCGCTGGGATCGGAGCGATCTGGTATCTCCATTACCTGGGCTACAATCTCAGCGTGGCGGTCTGGGTGGGCATTATCGCACTGGCCGGTGTGGCGGCGGAGACGGGCGTGGTGATGCTCGTCTATCTCGATGAAGCGTATGATCGGCGCGTGCGCGAAGGTCGAATGACAACGGCTCAGGACCTTCGCGACGCCATCATGGAGGGTGCGGTTCAACGAGTGCGGCCGAAGATGATGACGGTGGCTGCGATCATGGGCGGCTTGCTCCCCATCATGTGGACCACCGGCACCGGCGCCGATGTGATGAAACGGATTGCCGCGCCGATGATCGGCGGTATGGTCAGCTCAACTATTCTGACGCTTCTGGTGATTCCAGTTCTCTATGCTTTGTGGCGCGGGCGGTAGCCAAAGTCCGAGGCATACCCGTCGGACAGGCCAGCTTAGAACGTGATGACCTGATACCCCTGCGCCACGAGTTTCCTGAAGCTCGGATGTCCGTCATACTCCCCTGTCAGCTTCACGCCGCAGGCAACCACTTTTTCCTTCACGCCAAAGGCTCCCGCGCAAAACTCGCATGCGCCTCCGATCCGGTCCTTCACTGCAACATAAAGGCTGTGTGCCATGTGATCGGACTTCTCCAGTTCCGGAATCCACTTGGGGCCTGCTCCATCAAAAATGAGTTGCACGTCATCGTGGCCGTCCTTGAACTCTTTGACGGCTTCCAGCGCGTTCACCACACGCCCCAATCCTTCATGGGTGTCGGTGTCGGCTAATACCACAATCGCCACTTTGGACATGCGGCACTCCTTTCATCACGAACAGGTGAATCACGAGAACGATCTCCGCCTCATGAGTGGTGAGAAAGCGGCCTCATGCTGCGATGATCTCCACTCTACTGTAGGCCTACCCAGAGGATCTGTGGGCTGGATTACAAGTAAACGGATGAATATTGCGGAAACTCGTAAGGCGCCTTACAGAAGATCGGCGAGACTGCGCATAGGATCACGCTCAGGATGCGAACATATCTATCGCTCACAAGGAGGTGCGCCATGACTTGCACGAGATGCAATGGTCTGATGGTCAGCGAGCGGATTGTCGATCTTCAAGGGATGAGCAGTGATCTCTGCGCAGATGGCTATCGTTGCCTGCTCTGCGGTGACATTGTCGATACGGCGATTCTCGAAAACAGACGCCGTTTGACGAATGCGTGCGCGCCGCTCACGGGTTCCAGTCCTTGCATGCCACGGCTCGTGACCGCATGAGATGTGACGGACACATTGAGGAGGTGGCGTATGACAGCCCAAGACGACACGGTCATGGCATTGCGCATTCAACTTCACGAACTGCCCTGTCCGGCCTGCGGCGTGCACGAGCTGGTTCCGATGCTCCAGTGCGATTACTACCCCGATGGATGTCTCTGGATCGTGCGATGCCTTGCGTGCCGGACGCGGTATCATCTCGACCATCGCAGTGTGCCGGTATACGGGTAATACGAGTGTCCCGCTTTGCGAAACCTCTGGAATCATGGGCTGTAGAACAAGAAGCTCACATATCAAGAGAAGGGAGTGACCATATGCCACTTGCACAATTGAAAGGGCTCAGCGGGTTTCTCAGTCTGGAGCAGAAACAGGAGCTGATCCGCAAGGTCACGGACGCGATCGTCTCCGTAGAGGGAGAAGGGGTGCGGCCCGTCACGTGGGTCATCGTAGAGGAAGTTCCGTCGGGTCAGTGGGGTGTCGGCGGCTCACCTGTCACGACTGAGGCGTTGAAACACATGGCTGCGCAGGGGAAGTAACCGGTTAATACCACGAAGGAGGGTCATCATGAAGTTTCAGGTTCATACGGAGGAGACGGCACCGGAGGCATCGCGGGCGACACTCGAAGCCACCGCAAAGAAATACGGATTTGTGCCAAATTTGTACGGCGTGCTGGCCGAGTCACCCACGGCGGTCCAGGCCTACGCGGCCATCAACAAGGCGCTGGAGCAGAGCGCCCTCACGCCGGTGGAACAGCAGGTCGTGACGCTGGCCGTCAGCGCCGCGAACGATTGTGCCTACTGTGTGGGAGCCCATTCCACGGTGGCCCAGATGGTCCACATGCCCGAGGATGTGCTTGACGCGCTGCGCTCGCAGCACCCGCTTTCCGACCGGAAACTCAATGCGCTTCGCACGTTGGTGCTGTCCATTCTGCATCATCGCGGTTGGGTACCAGAGGACGATCTGGAGTTCTTCGCAGCAGCGGGATACGGACAGCGACAGCTGCTAGACGTGTTGACGATCGTGGCCCTCAAGACGTTGAGCAATTATGTGAATCACATCGCGCACACGCCGCTTGATCCACAATTTTCAGCGCAAGCATGGAAGGCGCAGGCCAAGACCGTCGGCTGAGACGCGTACGTCGCTGAACAGGAACCAAGCCGTTGCGGACTGTTGCCGCACAGGTCGGAGATTGGGAGATCAGAGATCCGGTTTCGTTTTCTTGATCCCGAGCGCTTTGATGCGCGATGCGAGCGTCGTCGGTTTCATGCCCAACAACGCGGCGGCACCGTGTGTTCCAAATATCTTCCCCTTGGTGAGGCGCAAGGCTTGCGCGATGTTCTCCCGCTCGTGCCCCCTCCACTCTTGTCGGGTCGCTATCTGCGCTGCTGAGGGAGCCGGGGCGGATGGCGCCCCAGGGGCACGGGAGGGAGCGGATTGGAGATGAATGTCCAGGGTGCGGCCTGGGGAAAGGATGACGGCACGCTCAACGACGTTTTGGAGCTCGCGCACATTTCCCGGCCAGCTATGGGCGGCCAGTTGGCTCAAGACCCCTTGAGTCAGGCGCGGGACACGGCGGTTCATGCGTTTGGCGCTCTGAGCGATGAAATGGGCCGCCAGCTTCGGAATGTCTTCACGGCGTTCACGAAGCGGAGGAATGTGAAGCGGGAAGACGCTGAGTCGATAGTAGAGATCTTGGCGAAAGCGACCGGCGTCGACCTCGTGCTTCAGGTCTCGATTGGTCGCGGCGAGGATTCGGACATCCACGTGGCGTGTGCGGGTGTCGCCGACACGCTCGAATTCGCGCTCTTGGATCACGCGGAGGAGCTTTGCCTGCATCGGGAGCGGCACCTCCCCGATTTCATCGAGGAAGAGGGTGCCATGATCGGCCATTTCGAAACGGCCCGGGCGATCGGCCAGCGCTCCGGTAAAGGCGCCTTTCACATGACCGAAAAATTCGCTCTCGAATAGGGCATCCGGTACGGCACTGCAGTTCACCTTGATTAGGGCCCGGTCCTTGCGTGGACTGCGGTCATGAATTGCGCGGGCAACGAGTTCCTTGCCCGTCCCGCTCTCACCGGTAATCAAGACCGCTGCGTCAGTGGGAGCGACCAACTCCACCTGACGCAGGACGTGCTGCAGGGCCTGGCTCTCGCCCACGAATTCTCCCATCCCAAGGGCGGCGGTCACTTCTTCGCGCAGATAGAGGTTCTCTTCTTCCAAACGAGCCCGCAGGACATCGATCTCTTCATACGCCTTGGCGTTCGCGATACTCACCGCCGCGTAGTCGGCGAAGATGCGGAGCCACTCGAAGGCTTCCTCGTTGAGCAAGCCGCGGTCGAAGAGCCCCAGGACTCCGAGGATCTCGTCCTGGAAGATCAAGGGCTGCGCCGCAAACGTCCTGACACCCTCTCGCGTAAACCAAGCCGGGTGCGCCATCCACTCTTCGTTGCCCTGCAGCCCGGCCAGCCAGAGAGGTTCTCCTGTTGCGGCCACGCGCCCTATTTTGCGATCTCCGATAGGAAACCGGTGAAAGGAGCCGTCGAGACGGCCATAGTCGGCCTGTGGATCACGGGGAATGCCGGCACTGGCGACGAGGTGCAGAGATCGCTGACTTTCGGAGGCATCCTCCCGACTTCGGCACAGGTCGCAGAGGATATCTGGCTCGGCAAGCCAGATGCGGATCAGGACTGTGTTGGGGCATTGGGCGATCCCATGGGTGATCGTCCTGAGTACATCACAAAGACCGCGCTGACGCGCTGTCGCGACCATGACCTGAGGAAGTTGCTGTGTGTCCATGGGACGACACTACGAAATCTCAACCGAAGAAGCAACGAGTATTCGTAGATTACGAATACTCGTAACGAATCAACGCTGGTCTGAATCTATGCTAATCATTGTTTATCAGAGGCTTATCACCACAGGCCATCATGGCATCCTATCTGCTCAAGTCAAGGTGAACCGCGACAATCTCGACGCGGTCGAACTTAGCAACCACCCAAGGAGGCATCATGACTCGCATCGCACAACTTGACCCACAGACAACCACCGGACCTGCCAAGGCGCTCTTCGAGGGCGTCCAGAAAAAGTTGGGTGTGGTCCCCAATCTCGTTCGAGTCTTGGGGAACGCTCCAGCTGCGCTCCAAGGCTACCTCAGCTTCAATGCCGCGCTCGCGGACGGAAGCTTCTCCCCAAAGCTTCGCGAACAGATTGCGCTCACGGTCGCCGAGACCAATCACTGCGCCTATTGTCTCAGCGCCCACTCGTTCATTGGCGGCAAGCTTGGCTTGACCCAGCAGGACCTCGCCGATGCCCGGCTGGCTGCGGCTGTGGACCCGCGCACCGATGCCATCTTGAAACTCGCACAGAGCATCGTGGTGCAGCGGGGAGAACTCGGGGAGGCAGAGATCAAACAAGCGCGTCAGGCCGGACTGACCGACGCTGAGATCGTGGAAACGGTCGCCCATGTCGCGCTGAATATCTTCAGCAATTACATCAATCATGTGGCAGGGACCGTCATCGACTTCCCGGAGGTCACGCTCACGAGCGGGTGCGCCGCTTCTTCTGGCGCCTGCAGCTAGAGGCGGAAAATGCGTCGCGTGTCAAGGAATGTACCTTCATCAATACCTAGAAAGGATGCCATCATGACCCCGTTCATTGGTTTAATCATCTCGTCCCTCACGGCTGTTGTCGTGAGTCTTCCCCTACCATCCGCTGTGTACGCACAGGACCCGACACCGACCGTGTCACACTATGCCGGGCCACGGGAGGATGCACCGATCCCTCGGCCCGGCCTGACACCCAAGAAGGGCCGGGTGGCCGTGGTGATCACCGATCCCCACAACGATTTCCTCAGCCCGAAGGGAGTGGCCTGGGGCGTCGTCGGCCAGAGTGTGCAGGAGAACCACACGGTCGAGAACATTGAGAGTCTCTTCAAAACAGCCAAAGCGAGCGACGTGCCGGTCTTCGTCAGCCCGCACTATTACTATCCGCATGACCACCAGTGGAAGTTCGGCGGCGCCTTGGAAGTACTCATGCACAACATCGGGATGTTCGATCGTAAGGGAGCGTTGACGCAGGAGGGGTTGGCCGGATCGGGCGCCGACTGGCTGGACCGCTACAAACCCTATATCGAAGACGGCCGTACGGTCGTGACCAGCCCGCACAAAGTGTACGGGCCCGAGACGAACGATCTGATTCTGCAACTCCGCAAAGCCGATATCAGCCAAGTGATCCTCGCCGGGATGTCGGCGAATCTCTGCACGGAATCGCATCTGCGCGAACTGCTGGAACAGGGATTCGCGGTCGTCGTGGTCACCGATGCCACGGCAGCCGCCAAGCTGCCAGGGTTCGATGGCTATGAAGCGGCATTTGTGAACTTCCGCTTGATTGCAAGTGATGTATGGAGCACAGCGCAGACGGTCAAGATTCTCTCGGCGCTCAAGTAATGATTCGCATCAATAGTCTCACCATCTCTAACCAAGGAGAACCCATGAAAACAGCCATCATTATCGTGTCGGATCCGAAGAGCGGCTCAGAGGAAGCGCTCGGGCGAGTCTTTAACGCGCTGGCGCTCGCAGCCGAAAGCAAACAGAAGGGAGACGAGGTGGCCGTGATGTTCAACGGTGCCGGCACGCGGTGGCCGGCGGAACTTACGAAGCTGACGCACCCGGCCAACGGCCTCTATAACGCGGTGCGTGACGTCGTGCAGGGTGCCTCCTGCGGATGCGCAGATGTCTTTGGGGCCAAAGACGGTGTGGAGGCGTGCGGTGTGCCGCTGAAGAAAGACAATGCCCTAGCCGGAACGTCCGGACTCTTGAGCCTGCGCCAATATATGGCGGACGGGTGGCAGACGATCGTATTTTGAGACTCGCTCTGTGAGGCGGCCAGGAGCGGACTCTTGGCCGCCAGAGGGCTGATACCTGCAAGGGGGAAAATGATGGCAACAAAATATCTCGATCTGATGTTTACGGATTCAGTGTGCCGCGCACAGAAGCAGTATTATGGGCGCACGGGCGTGATCACCGGCGCACCCGAACGGGACCCGCTCAGCCAGGCCGAGGTCGAGTTCATTGCGACGCGAGACAGCTTCTATCTGGGGTCCATCAGCGAAAGCGGATGGCCCTACATCCAGCATCGCGGGGGCCCTCAGGGATTTGTGCGAGTCATCGACGAAACAACTCTGGCGTTCGCCGATTACAAAGGAAATCGGCAATTGCTCACGACCGGCAACGTCTCCGTGAACGACCGCGTCGCGTTGTTTCTCATGGACTACAAGAACCGCGCGCGGCTGAAAATCCTTGGTCATGCCCGCGTCGAGGACGCCCGCCTCCATTTGGAACTCGTCGCGCAGATCGCCGATTCGACCATGCGGTCGAGCGTGGAGCGCCTGGTCTTTATCGATGTCGTCTCGTTCGACTGGAACTGCCCGAAATACATCACACCCCGCTACTCGATTGGTGAGGTCGAAGAACTGGCAGAGCCGCTGCGAAAGCGGATACTCGAACTCGAGACGCAACTGCGAGCCCATAACACATGAACGGCACCGGCGCGACAGCCCGCTTGTGATCCGGGCGGGCTGGCATATACAGGTTCTGCATGCGTACACAACCGCGCCTCACAATCAGAGCGATGACCCATGGATACGATGTCTCGCAGGCAATTTTTGCAGCTGGCGGCGGCGACCGGCGGCACACTCGCGTTCGGCAATCTAGCCGCGCAGGGGTTGGGACTGCCACCCGGACCACGCGTCGCTTACGCAGGCGAATCCATCAAGATCGGCATCCTCGACCCGCTGTCCGGCCCCTATAACACCTCCTCGGTCCACGACGTTCATGGGGCGACCGTGGCAGTGGATCGCTTCAACAAGGATGGCGGGGTGTTAGGACGTCAGATCGCGATTCTGGAAGCCGACGACGCCTCGAACGTTCAGACCGCATTGAAAGCCGCCACCACGTTTATCAAGGAAGACCGCGTGGATGTCCTCATGGGCACCTTCAATGGAGAGGTCGCACTCGCCGTTTCTGACCTGGCCAAGAAGGAGAATACGCTCTTCATGGTGACCGGCGCGCATGTGCAGGAGCTGACAGGGGCCGGGTGCAACTCGCACACGTTCGTCTTCATGCCGAGTGCCCGGATGTTGTCCAGGGCCATCACGCCCCATCTCGTGAAGACCTACGGGAATCGCTGGTTCATGGTTACGGCTGAGACGATGGACGGGCGGGCCGCAGAACAGGCCATGGCCGACACCCTCCTGGCCGCAGGGGGCGACGTGCTTGGCTCGGTCAGCACACCCTTCGGGTCCACCGACTTCGCCGCACCGTTGGCTCAAGCCAAATCTGCAAACCCCAGCGCCGTGATTCTGAATCTCTACGGCTGGGATCTAGTTCACGCGCTGAAGGCCTACACAACAGCAGGGTTAGCCAAAGAGCACATCGGTGTCGGTGGAATGATCAGCGGCGAACAGATTGGCCGCCCGCTCGGCTATGCCCACAACGCGGGGATTTGGGGGTTGATCTGGGACCCGAAAGTCCCGAGCGACAGCTCTCGACGATTTATCCAAGGGGTGATCGACAAGTATCAACATACTCCGACCTCCCGCTGCTACCACGGCTATGCGGCGATGACGCAGATTCTGGAAGCGATCCAACGGGCCGGCACGACCGACACGCAGGCGGTCATCAGGGCGCTGGAGGGCCATGAGTTCGACGGGCTGAAGGAGGGCCGCTCCTACTTCCGCGCCTCGGATCACCAACATGTGCAGGACGTGCTCGTGGGGAAAGCCTATGGTAAGGAGCTGGGCCTGGGCCACTACCAACTGCTGGCCACAGTCCCGGGCGAGGCGGTTGCAGGCACGCCCAATCAGCCGGGCTGTTGGGTGGCGTGAGCTCCCATTATGACGATGCATCCACACCTCAAAGGAGGGGCGAACAAGAACAGGTCGGAATTGCCATGTGTTCAACTCCCTCGTGGTTTAGCAGTCCATCATGCATCGTACGTCACGGTCTCGAGTTGCCTCTTGACTGAGACTCTATTCACGGGAGGTTATCAATGGAACCGTCGAATCACCCCATCGCCCTCATTGTAGGAGGCTCCAGCGGAATCGGGCTTGCCACCGCGAAGCGCGTATTGGAATGTCACATCCCCGTCGCGATGGTCGGCAAGTCGCAAGATAAACTGAAAACGGCGCTACGCGAGCTGTCGGCGCTCGGGACCGTTGAAGGAATCCTCGCTGACTTGTACGCACCGGACGATGTCCGGCGTATTATTGCGTTTGCCGAGCACCACAGCCGCCATATCAAATATCTGGTGAATGCGGCAGGGTACTTCAAGCCCACCCCATTCCTCGAACATACACACGAAGACTATAATAGATATTTGGATCTCAATCGAGCCCTCTTCTTCATTTCGCAAGCTGTCGCCACGAACATGGCGGCCAACGGCGGTGGCTCGATCGTGCATATCGGATCCATGTGGGCGCGACAAGCGATTAAGGCAACGCCGTCCTCTGCCTATTCGATGGCCAAGGCAGGACTGCATGCGCTCACCCAACACATGGCGATGGAGCTGGCGGGCCACAACATCCGTGTCAATGCCGTGTCACCGGCCGTGGTACACACTCCGATTTACCAGGCGTTCATCGAGCCAAGTCAAGTCGACGAGACGTTGGCCTCCTTCAACGGGTTTCACCCACTCGGCCGGATTGGGACGCCTGACGACGTGGCGCGGGTCATCCAGTTTTTACTGAGCGACGATGCTGCGTGGGTGACCGGGGCGATTTGGGATGTCGACGGCGGTGTGATGGCGGGACGCAACTAATCAGCGGCGGGAAAGAAGGACCCTGTTCGGACTGGAGAACTCACTGGTATTTTCCCTCCAGCAGTGATGCCGGCCTGAACAGTAGTCACGATTATGTGCGGGTTGTATCACGCCCTAACTGCGTCACGAATGGGAAGCGGAGCATCATGAACAGGTTCAGACAGACCGGCGGACCGAGATGCTCCAGGCCGATCGTCATGCCCGTCTGCCCCAAGGCCGGTTGGGGGCAATAGGTGCCGAACAGGCGATCCCACCAGGGCACGTTGAATCCGTAGTTGCTGTTGGTTTCTCGTACATCCGTCGAATGATGAATCCGATGCATGTCCGGCGTGACGATGAACCACCGGAGCATCCGATCGAGGGCTACAGGCATTCGGACATTGCTGTGGTTGAACAGGGCTGTGCTGTTGAGGACGATCTCGAAGATCACGACCGCAAGCGGAGCCACTCCCAGCACGAGTACTGACAGGGCCTTCATTCCCGTCGAGATGATGATCTCCACCGGGTGAAAACGCACCCCACTGGACACATCCAGATCCAGATCGGAGTGATGCATCATGTGAAAGCGCCACAGGATCGGCACGTTATGGAAGACCTGATGCTGCCAATAGATGATGAAATCGAGGGCTACAATCGCCAGGGCGAGTTCGAGCCAGGCCGGCCCTTCGACCCAGTTCAAGAGTCCCCAGCTATGGTCCTGCGCCATCGCCGCTGTTGTCACGACACCGCCCATGAACAGCAGACGGGCGAGGACTGTATTCAAGACCACGATCGTCAGATTGCCGCCCCAACGACAGAGCTTTGATGCCGTCAGCTTCCGCCGCGGCGCCAACACTTCCCACGTCGCCATCACCCCGAGGACGGACACGTACGATCCAATCCGAATGAGATCCACAGACTCCATCGGTTTCCCCTCCTCCCGATCACACTCTACGCACCAGGCGATCATCCACCCGTTCTAGGAAGTCAGAGGCATGAAACGGGGAATGGATTCAGGCGGACGGAGCAGTTCGAATCAAGAGAACTAATCGCTCGACTCTTTTTCCGAACTGTAAGCTGCCTCACAGCGGGGTATTCGCTCGATCAGTAGGATGTGAGTGTGCCACTGTGCCGTGAAACCACACTCGGTCGGGAATACGATATTCTCGTATTGCAGAAAGGAGGGAACTCGATAAGCCTGTGGTGACGTACGGTTGGACGGAGAGCAGGTGCGCGAGGTCAACAAGAGAGCCGTGTCAACAAAACACTTTTAACAGGAGTATCACATGAACGCGAAGACAAAGAAGAACGCCGTGATCCATTCAGCCTTGTTGATTGCCTTGAGTTTTGCCGGGACCCAGGCTGCCAACGCCGAGCCCAAGGCCCCACAACTGCCGGCTGGGTGGGAAGCGTGCGGCGGGGTCGCGAAGGCGGGCATGAACGACTGTGCCGTCAGAACCAGTCTCCATTCTTGTGCAGGCATGGCCAAGAGCGACAACGAGCCTGATTCGTATGTGTTCCTGCCGAAAGGCTTGTGCGCCAAGGTTGCGAAGAGCACCGTGCTGACAATCACGAAAGAAGACATGGCCAAGATGAAAGAAGACATGAAGAAGATGTAGGACGACACCCGATGTCTTTTCAATCTTCCGCCCCGATCCCGGCTCGAGCCGGGATCGGACTGCGGTCGCATCACTATCGCGAGATATTGGAATCGCCGCCGCCAGTGGCCTGGATGGAGACCCATCCGGAGAACTATTTTGGCGAGGGAGGCGTCGCGCTCCGCATCCTTGAGCGGATTCGAGCCAACTACCCATTGAGTTTTCACGGAGTCGGGCTCTCGTTGGGTTCCACCGATCCGATCGACCGCGCCCATCTGGGTAAGTTCAAACTCTTGATCGATCGATTCGCACCGACGTTTGTCTCCGAACATCTGTCATGGAGTTCCGTTGGGGGGCGTTTCCTGAACGAGCTACTCCCTTTGCCCTCGACCGAGGAAAGCCTGAAACATGTCTGTTCACGGATTGACGAAGTTCAGACTGTCTTGCAACGGACCCTCCTGATCGAAAACATCACCCGGTACCTGACATGGCGGGGTTCCACAATCCCGGAGGGTGAGTTCATGGCCGAAGTCGTCAGGCGAACTGGCTGTGGGATTCTGCTGGATCTCAACAATGTCTATGTCAATGCCGTGAACTTCCATCTGGATCCTGTAAAATTTCTGGATGCGCTGCCGCGCGAGGCGGTGCACGAAATCCATCTGGCCGGCTTCGATCAGTCCGGGCGTGTCCTGGTCGATACGCATGGCCAGCCCGTCTATCCGGAAGTCTGGAGTCTCTATGAGTGGACCATCCACCACGTCGGTCCGCGTCCGACGCTGATTGAATGGGATACGAATCTCCCCCCGCTCTCGGTGCTAGTGGAACAAGCCATCCACGCCGATGCCGTTGTAGGAGCCTGTCATGTCCTCACTGCGTGAACTCCAGCACGCGTTCGCGGCATCGATTTCGGAAGGGACGTCATCTCCAGTCGCGGCGGAGCTGGTACTGGATAGGATGGCCCGGCGAAGCCTGGCCCTCTACCGACGACTCATCAGGAACAATTACGTCCACACGCTCACGATCACCTACCCGGTGCTGCGTCGGTTCATCGGCGACGCCTATTTCCACATCCTGGCGAGAGGCTATGTCAGGTGCTCTCCCTCGACCACCGGTGATCTGTTTCTCTACGGGTGCCACTTTCCCGCGTTTCTCAGCGAGTTGCAGCTTTCTCCCCTGTTGATCGAATTGGTACGACTGGAATGGGCCTGCCATGAAGCGTATCAGGCTGCCGATGCTCCACCGCTCTCCCATAACCAACTCGATGCCATCGCATCGGCCGATCCGTCGGACGTGACGTTCCGTCTGAACGCGGCTGTGCGACTGCATCGATTCTCCTTGCCGATCCAACGCGTGTGGGTGGCATTGCAACCGGACGCTCCGACGGACATCGGAGTCGACCTGCCGCTGCCGGACGAGGAAACCTGCGTCGTGGTCGTAAGGGCCGAAGGGAGAATCCGCGTGGAAACGCTCGCTGATCTCGACTACCGGTTGGTCGAAGCCATGGCCGATCGAAAGACCGTGGCCGAGATCGAGCAGATCGCCACACAGTGCGATCCCCGGTTTGACTTCAATCGCTTCATGGCATCCGTCCTCGCGCTAGGCCTGCTGAGCAGCATTGAGACGGAGGTGCGCTTATGAAAGAGGACGACGGATTCTTTGCATGGACGGTCAATCGTGCTGCTCTGATGTACGGTCGATTGGTCTGGGGGCTGGAGGCCTTGCTCCCGTTCTTCGACTTGTCCGTCCGTCTGTACCTGGCGCATATCTTCTGGAAGGGCGGGATGGTCAAGCTCTCCAGTTGGATGTCCACGGTGATGCTCTTCACCATGGTCTACGATGTGCCGTTGCTGTCGCCGGAGATGGCCGCTTACGTGGCCACCGCCGTTGAATTGGGCGGCTCGTTCCTGCTGGCCATCGGCCTGGCAGGTCGGTGGGCAGCCCTCTCGCTGTTCGGCCTCAATATCGTCGCTTCAATCTCGTACGGACAATTGTCTGATGCTGCGCTCCAAGAAGCGTTCTATGTCGGGATTTTGTTCCTATATTTCGTCCTACATGGACCAGGACTGCTCTCCGCCGACAGGCTGTTGAGCCACCTCATTCGACGTCGGCACTCGAAGAGCAATACCGAGTCCGATCTTTCCGAACAGACTGCTCCTCACCGTGTCTAGAATGCATCGGACGCAGAGAGGAAGGTGGGCTTGCCATGTAGGGATAACCGGGCAGGCTACGTGTGAAACAGGGAAGGTTGGGTGGGCTGGATCCTCGGACCACGTCTAAGCTCAAGTAGTTCCGTGGGAGGCAACTAATGGGTCTAGGGAGTTCCTTCGGACTGAGTGTCACACGGGTCCTCGGGTGCTTGCCTCTACATGCCTCGGAGGCCGCCGGCTTCTGTTTCCGGCGCACAGGCCTTCTCCAGCAGGAAATGCACGGGGCAGAACCCGGTGAATGCGCTCTGAATCAGAGTGACTCCGATCGCGCCAGGTAGGAATAGCCAAGCCGGATGCAGGCTATAGCCCAATGTGATACCAAGGGTGATCACCGCCCCGACGATCCCATCGTGGATTCGTCTCTTGGTGTGGTTCATGATCCATCCTCCCGTAAAGCTCTCCGTTGATGATTGCACGTTTCAATTCAATAGGAGAAGGTTGTTATTGTTGCTTCTTGGATTGAGCCAGAAGGATGGGTGACACCGTAGCGACCCGTCCTTGCTGATCGGTGGTAAAGAGATAGTGGTCATAAGCTCCAAATGCCTCCAAGGGAGGCGACTCGATTCTGAATTCCATATATTTTGCCCAAGAAGCGTACATCGAGTCGAGCGCCTCTAGAAACTCCTGCTTGGTCTTGAACGAATGTTCTGGGATAACCTGTCCAGCCGATGGTTCGTTCATGTTGCAATAGAGCCGGATCCGGAACACTGGGGAAGCAGGGAAACCCGCCACATAAGTTACGTCGAGCACATGTCGCTTGCAGGCTGCGCTGGCCGGCTGATTCTCAGGCTGCGTTGCGCCCGGCACGTTTTTGACCCCCATGTCGACCATGTAGTCGGCTAAACCGGAACCAAATACTTCGCCCATGGTCATGCCCGGACGAATGGCGTCATGGGATGCCATGAACAACTGGTAGCTCCGCTCCGAGCACTCAAGAATTCCGGCAGCCACGAGGCAACCAATGGCTACTGCTGAGGCCACCCGCGCCGCCACTGACACTGACCGGTTCGTAGGTAGGTGTTTGATTGGCATGACTCGAGACATGCAGTGCTCCTCAAATGGTCCGTCCCCGCATATAGATATGAACCCGTTGGTTCTTTCCGGAATATCTCCCACGGTCCTCGATACCCCCAGATCGAAACTTCCGACAGCGCGATGCCTTCAAATCCATCTGTTGCTTTCGTTAGGATACACCGGAATAGTTGTGTGTCAGCGTTCCCCTTTATAAAGTAATCATCGCCAAGTGGATATTCTCCGTACACAAACGCTTTCAGCGGATCATCTGTTCGGAATTCTTCGCTGGATGCCGTGCCAACCATGAACAGGAAGGCTAGACCTGCCAGGACGCTGAACATAGCGGCTTCTCCCTTGCTCTGTATCACAAGGATCTCCCTGCTGTGTTGCCTTCGAAAGTCCGCCGATGCACGGTTAAGCGATATTCAAAGTGCTTTCAACCAATCGTACAGCGGCTTTCCTTTCGCAAACTGATCAAGGCACATTCCCATAAATTCCGGGCCATAAACCTGTGTGGTTACAGGCAGACAATTCTCGACGTATAGGCCTTTGAGCTGCAAGAGATCGGCTCTGACGTGGTCGGTGGGGTATCCTCGAGGCACCTTCTGCAACGGTTCTCCTTGAAAACTTGCACCGTCGCGTCGCATCTTCTTCACCACAGCATCGAGGACTCGGCCCGTTTCAGTATCCATCACCGCCGCACGATACCGATCTAGGGTAGTACCTTCGAACTCCTTTTGCCCAATAGCAAAGAGAAGCTTCTCTGCCTCCAGCTGAACATAGAAAAATGGCGCCATGCAGTTCTTCGAGGCATTGTTGCTGAAGCGAATGCCAATGTGGGTCTTATAGGGCCTCTTGTCCTTGCTGAACCGAATATCTCGATGGATCCGGAAGACCTTGCCTTCCAGATGCTTGATGTCCTTGAACGTATGAATCAGGCAAGCGCACAGGGCAGAAACGAATTCCTGCACCGGTTGTTCGACCACGCGTCGGAATCGATCCTTGTTCGCATCAAACCAGGCTTTCCGATTATTAGACGACAAGTTGGAAAGAAATGAGAAGGTTTCTTTCGGGAACCCCAGAAATCCCGTCTGGTTTGTCGGCATCTTGTCCTCACGTTCTAAGACTCAACGTGTCTCGATCACGTACTGAATGAAGGGACCAGAAAAGTCTCCCTCCAAAGAATCACGCCACTTTCTCGCCCGGTTCGGCCATTGCCACAAACTCGGGATTCGGGTGAGTACCCGTCAGATGATTGCTGTAATTGGTTAACGTCTTGAGGGCGACTCCCATCACCACTTCGAACACTTGCGCGTTCGTATAGCCAGCATCGAGAAACTGCCGGACTCGCTGCTCGTGAATCCGGCCTCGCTGCTCGACCATCGCTTTGGTGAAATCCCGCAGCGCATTAAGTCTTGCGTCAGAAAGCGGAGCGAGTGCTACAAGCGCCTTCAGTGTCGTGTCATCGATTCCCGCCTTTCGACCCAGCGCGGCATGGACGGTCTTGCAATAGTTACAGCCGTTCACCACGCTGCTCGTGATCAGGATGACTTGCCGCTCGGCCTCTGTGAACGAGGTCTTATCGAACGCACCGCTCAGATTCAGCACAGCGTCGAGCGTCACCGGACTCTCCGCGAGGGTGGCGGCGAGATTGGGGATAAATCCGTATCGATCCTTTGCTTTTGCCAGCACTGCGGCTGCGCCCTTCGGCGCAGTTGCATCCGTGTGTTTCGTAAAGAGACTCATACCTGGCTCTCCTTTTCTATTTCAGCAGGTCCAGAC
This sequence comes from Nitrospira sp., assembly GCA_024760525.1. Lineage (NCBI taxonomy): Bacteria > Pseudomonadati > Nitrospirota > Nitrospiria > Nitrospirales > Nitrospiraceae > Nitrospira > Nitrospira sp. The sequence goes on along the minus strand of CP060500.1, from coordinate 71,688 downwards.
ACGCATAACGCGATCATGGTGCTTCTCACATCGCGCAAGCCATTCAAAAGCGTGTCTTCCTCTCGCCAAATTCGTTTGAGATCGAGGCAGGCGCGCTCGCCTGTGCCTCACGGGGCAGGTCAACGCCAAACACCACGGACTCGATGCGCAGGTCATGCAGCACGACGTTCTTTTCCGCATTGTGGTAGGACGTGATCCGAGACGGAACTTTGAGCCCATCGATCATTTTCCAGTCGCTGAATCCCATCATGCCGGCAGCTCCCTTCATCAGCTCGCGATCGGTCAATTGGAGGTAGGCAAGTTCATGGGTCAGGGGATCGACCCAGAGGACATACTGATTCGTGTCTTTCTGCGGCTCTGCCGTATGCCAGGTGGTGTAGATCAGGTCATATCGTTTCCCCCGTAGCGAGCCTTGCCCTCCATAGCGGATGACCTCAGCATTGGCGCTCCGGAACGGCAGCTGCAGTGCATAATTCATCGTGGCAACATAGAAATGAATCTTCTTCCCGGCTCCATAGTCAGGCTGATCGCCAAGGGCGGCTCGATACAGGGGCCAGTCCTGCATCACCCATTTCTCACCCTTGTTGGGGCCCTCCTGCATTTCGATAGACACCTGGTCCCCCCCGAGACTCGTTTGCCAACGCATCAACTGTCCGCTCTCCTTCTGCGGCATGAACATCAGCCTTCCCATCCAATGCTCCCAATGGTCCCGCGCCGTCACTTCCACCGTCTTGGCCTGCTTCCAGCGATCGAGGCCTCCGTGCGCGGTGATCACTTCCGTTAGGAGTTGTCGCCCGCGTGCGTCGGCGTCAAGCCTCGTAGTCGATTTGAGGGAATCTGGCCTGATATCAGCGAGACAACCAGACAGAATGCCTACGGCCAGGATGAGACATGTCGTAATACCCCTTCTCATAAGAACCTCCGTCGGGCGGTGAAGTGTGATGTGGAAATACCTATATAGTAGAACGATCGTTCTATATTGTGGCAAAAAAAGTTATGCCATAAGCGTCTGCTTGACGGTCCTTATGACCGCTTCGATGTGCGGCTTATGATCCTCGACCCGTCCATACAGCACCATGCCTTGGATCAGACAAAGGAGATAGTGTGCGAGCGCCACCGGATCTTTCTTAGCCGGGATCTCACCTGCTTTCTGCGCGGCACGTATGGCCCCTTCAAGGATGGTTTCCAACCTGGTGCAAAACTTCTCCACACGCCTGACGGCTCCCGTGCTGACCACTTCCTTCTCGACAAGGGTATTCATCATGAGACAACCGTTAAAATCAGGGTTCGTGGCATTCTTGATCACGCCTTGCAAGAAGGTCTCGATGCCCTGCATGTTCGGCTCGTCGATCAGCGGTCTAATGAAGGGCTCAAGCTCCTGTTGGCGATATTCCTCCAGAGCAGTTTCGTACAACCCATCCTTGCTTCCAAACTCTTTGTACAGGCTGGCGCTATTCAGCCCCGTTGTCTTGATGAGTTCACTCATCGATGTGGCTTCAAAGCCCTTCTTCCAGAACACGGAGATCGCCCGGTTCAACACGCCCCGCCGATCATATTCTTTGGTCCGTCCCATGGGGCACAATATACAATGATCGTTCTAGTATTGCAAGCCTTCCGTCGAAGGAGGCTTCTCGGTGCACCGTCCCCAAGATTGCGGACAGGACTGAGGCTCTCTGAGATCTTCCATCAAGGAACGTTCCGCCATAATGCCAGTTCAAGTGACTGCGCCTATTTCTCCTTACCCCAAAATGGCTCATGTTCAACTCCTCATGGCCGTGGGTTACGCTTGTCCTGTTTCGGCAAGCCGCTTGATGTTTATCAAGACTTCTTGCCGCAAGGATTGAAACTTCTTACGAATCATGAGCGCAATCATCATGCGGGCAAACTAATTCTGCGGCTCGAAGTAGGACGTATGGACGAGGTCAGTCCTCTGGGGGTCTACCGGCTTCAGCGCGAAGTCGAACCTAAAGTGTTTGAGCATCTGGAAACACCGAGAGAATCTTCGATCATGAGCCAACCCAACCGGTGCGGTTTTTCATATGCGACGCACCGTTCAACAACATGTCCACACTGCCCCTCAAGGTTTACGTCGCATCTTCGTACCGTTCCAAGAGACTCATGGTGACCATTGGTATGCTGTACCGCAGGCATCCACTGCGGAAGGAGTTGCGAGTGTCCAAGGATACCCCAGATGTGATCAGGAGCCACGTTGATGACGATCTCGTCTGCCCCTTGTACGACCCAGGTTTCAGAGTGTTCACTCATTTGATCCCTCCGTTTTTTCCCACTCGTTGAAGAACACCTCGACCAATTCCAATCACGCGTCTGCCGGGTCCTTGTTGCGGAACGATCATTCCACTCCCCGCAACGGTCCGATGAGAGGGAAGGGAAGGGACTGGCTGCCGATGAAGGACTAGTGACAAATCCAGCATTGCCACCTCCTTCCGCTCCCTGAAATAGGCCGGCTTGAACGTCTCACCGATGCCAGGCTATGCCCCTTCTATCGGAAGCCCGTTCATTCTCTACAAGGAAGAGGTAAAGCGAATGGCGTGACGGAGAAAGGTCTGGAGTGCGCGATCCGTCTTTAACCCGTCGGGGACCACATAGACATATCCCTTCATAGGGCGTCCGGTGAAATCCATTGGCCGCACATACGATCGTTTCAATGCCGATTGCGCTTGCTCAGCTCCAAGCCGCGCGACGAGATCGTGACCGAGCACACCACAGAACATTTTCCCCTTCAGCAAGAACGCCAGCCCACCAAACATCTTTCGCTCTGAAATCCCATCCTGTTTCTCCAGGAGTCGACGAACGCGCATGGCCAGATCCTGATCAAAGGCCATGTGCGTGCTCCCGTGGGGCAGGACCGTAAATCAGCCCAATCCCAACCCCGACAACTGTGAATTGAATGAGGTGAAAGGCAGTCTGCACCATCAGCCACGTGGACATGGAGGCGACGTGAATCTTCGCTGCGTTCGCCAGTGTCGAGACACTGAACATGAACAGACCCATCAGCAGCGCGAATTTGATCCCCTGGCCGATCGGGTGACCACCCTTGTTAAACGATGGGTAAAGATAGGCGATGATCAAGCCTTGAAGGAGCATGGAGGTAAATCCCAGCGGGATGATCGGCTCCTGCCGATTGTAGATCCCCAAGCTGTCATAGAGATCTTTAAACAGGATGAAATGCCATGTCATGCCCAAAACGAGCGTGATCGCTGCATAGACAAATGTGGCCAACAGAAATGTCCTCGTCATAAGCCCTCCTCTGTTGTGTGGAGCGAGAACGCCGTTGACAGATTACTTGTTAACTGCAAGTATTGGGAGGGTAGCACCATTACTTGTGTTTTGCAAGTATATGGTTGCGGTGGAGGCCATGCCTAAACCGTCATCCAAGAAGTGCCGACACACTGGATGTCCGATCGCGTTCACTCTCGATGTCCTCGGAGATCGGTGGACGTTGCTGATCATTCGCGATCTGATCTTTATGGGGAAACGGTACTATGGCGAGTTCTTGGACTCAGGCGAAGGTATTGCGACCAATGTGCTCGCCGATCGACTCAGTCGTCTTGAGTCTGAGGGGATTGTGTCCAAACGGGTCGATCCGAAGGATCAGAAGAAGTATCTCTATCAGCTGACGAACAAAGGGGAGGATCTGTTACCGGTGCTCCTTGAGGTAATTCTTTGGGGAGCCACGTATGACCCGAAGTCCGCAGCCCCCAAGGCCTTCATTGATCGGCTGAAGTCTGATCGATCAGCCGTGATACAAGAAACGCTTGCTCAGTTACGAGCCAAACAGCCCAAAGAGTCGAAGTAGTTCCGGTGTGACATGCCATTCGCAGCTAAAGAAACAGCAGAAGAACACGCTGCAGATCAGGGAGACAGTTTCTTGAGCACGATGTCTCCATAGTAGGCTTCTGCAAATTCGCCAGTGTTGTCAGTATCCGTCATGATGGCAATACCGGAAATCATCGGCGGCTCGTCTCCAAATGCCCGTTTGTAGTCGTCATAGACGTTGCGCTCTTCAGTCATCCAGGTATTGAGCTTGGTCGGCCCGCTTTCCACCACAATCATGTGCACTTGCTCGGTGTAGGGGTTGGGCACCGCCGTCCCCACCGGCGCCCGACTCTCCCAGATATAATTGAGGGCGCCGAGCGGTGGATAGCGCCCATAGATGAGTTTGGCCGCTTCGTATTTCGCCTTGCCAAAGAGGCCTACTTTCGCGCTGTCATATTGAAAGGTGACGTAGATGCGGGCTGGATAATCATCGCCCTCTTTCTTCGCCACATTGCCGGCGTTCAAGGTGTTCAACACTTTCCACTGCCATTGGAGGATGGGATATTCCTTCGGATCGATCAGAATTTCTTTCGTGTACCCCGACGAGGAGGCATGACTGGCGGCTTTGACGGCGACGCGCTCCCCATCGCGTACCAGGCTATAGGTCGTGTGTTGGGGAATTTTGGGAAAGGTGAGTGGTTTCCAGCCGTCCGGCCAGGGTCCACTCGGAGCAGTGGTCGAAAAGGGACCGACCTCTACGGTGGCGGAGGATCCGGCTTGTAGCCGGTTCGGATCGCCGAGGATCATCCCGACCACCACGAACGACGCGAGACCGACGAGCACGGAAGAAATAGACGGTGCCATAGGGTGAATCCTTTTCACGTGATGAAGTGAAACATCCTTGTTCACGGTACGCCACGCTATCGCCGCATCCAGGTAAACAATTTGATCAAGAGATCTTTGGTCCTCTGCGTGAAATGCGCTTTTCGCCAGAGATTGACGACTTTCTTGGTAACCTCAGCCTGTGTGGGATAAGGATGGATGGTCGCCGCGATTGTCTTGGCCCCTGCTCCTGCCTTCATGGCGACGGCAAATTCGCTGATCATGTCGCCGGCATGGCTGGCCACGATCGTCGCGCCAAGGATCGTATCGGTCCCCTTTTCGATGTGAATCCGCGCAAAGCCTTCGTCCTCTCCGTCCAGGATCGCCCGATCAACCTCGTCGAGCTTGTAGGTGTAGGTTTCGACTTCGATGCCTTTCTCTTTTGCATCCTGCTCGTACATCCCGACATGGGCGACTTCCGGTTCAGTGAACGTGCACCAGGGCATGACGAGCGAGTCGACACTGGCGTAGCCCAACCCAAACGGATGAGGAAACAACGCATTCTGGATGACGATCTGTGCCATGGCATCGGCTGCATGGGTAAACTTGTAGCGTGAACAGACATCGCCGGCCGCAAAGATCTTGGGGTTCGTCGTTTGCAATCGCGCGTTCACCGTGATCCCGTTCTTGTCATAGGCGACTCCCGCTGCTTGCAACCCAATCCCCTCCACGTTCGGTGTGCGTCCGACCCCGACAAGAATTTCGTCGACGGTCACATCGTACTGCTGGCCATGCGACCCGACCGTTAGGCGTTTGCCGCCCTCGGTCTTTCCGACCTGCAACTGTTTTCCACAACACAGCAGCTTCACTCCATCACGCACTATCTGGTGCTCGACAAGGTCCGCCGCGTCGCGGTCCTCGTTCGGCATGATGCCATGGGCCGCCTCGATCAAATAGACCTGACTTCCAAAGCGGGCGAACGACTGGGCCAGTTCGCATCCGATGGGACCGGCTCCGATCACACCGATTCGCTGTGGCAACTCAGTTAGAGAGAAGACGGTTTCGTTCGTGAGGTAGCCAGCTTCCTGCAGTCCGGGTGTTGGAGGAGCCGATGCTCGTGCGCCGGTGCAGACGGCGGCTTTCACAAACGTCAGGGTCCGATCACCCGCCGGTCCTTCGACTTGGATGGTATCGGGACCGGGAAAGCGCCCGCTGCCGATGTAGATGTCCACGCCGAGTGTGGTATAGCGATGAGCTGAATCGTTGTGACTGATCCGCGCGCGCAACTTTCTCATGCGCGCCATGACTGCGCCGAAGTCATATGTCACGCCGGCTGGGATATGCAGACCGAATTCCGTTGCTTTCCGGAGGTCGGCCCAGGCCCTGGCGGCTCGGATCACCCCTTTCGACGGCACACATCCCACATTCAGACAGTCTCCGCCCATGAGATGCTTTTCGATCAACGCAACTTTGGCCCCCAGGCTTGCCGCAACGACCGCTGTGATGAGTCCCGCCGTGCCGGCTCCAATGACCACCATGTTGTAGCGACCGGTCGGCTCTGGGTTGACCCAATCGGCAGGATGCACATTGGTGACGAGCTGCTGGTTGTACTCGTCATGGGGAAGAACCAACGACTGTCCATGCGCACTCATTGCAACGGTTTCTGAGACAGGCTTCATCATCGCGTAGCCCCATTTGTTATAAGTTATCGGTTGATCGATGACCTCTTCATGACGCCGGTTTGGTCGCAAACCTTTTATAGACGACCGGCACGAGGGCCAGCAGTCCCAAGAGGATAAAGGCGCCGATGACATTGGGCGATGCGATTTCCTTCAGTGAGTTGATGGTGCCGAGTTGGCGTCCCGCATAGGCATAGACGAAGGAACCAGGAATAATGCCGAGCGCGGTGGCTCCGATATAGGTTCCCGCGCTGACGCGAGTCAGCCCGGATACGAGGTTGACCACGAAGAACGGAAAGAGTGGAATTAGCCGGAGGGTCAGCAGGTAGCTGAACGCATTCTTGGCGAAGCCTTCTTGGAACGGTCTCAGCGAGTTCCCGAACTTCTGCTCCACGGTGTCCCGCAACACATACCGTGCGGTCAGAAACGCCAGGGTGGCGCCGGTTGTCGCCCCGAGATTGACGAACAGCGTACCAAGGACGGCACCGAACGCGAACCCTCCAGCCAACGTGAGAATGACCGCACCAGGCAGCGATAAGCCGGTGACGATCGCATAGGCGACAATGAAGATACCGACCGCTGCGACATAATTCGAGTCCGTAAATGCCAGCAGATGGTTCCGATTGTCTTTCAGGGCAGCTAACGATAAGAACCGTCCAAGATCAAAATAGAAGAACGCCCCGATGGCCAGTCCGATCACCAGAGCGATGATCACCTTGCCCGAAGGATGCGCCTTAGCGGGCGTAACGGGTAACGTGCCCTGATTCAAAGGGGGCATCGGATGGGGTGTGTCATTCTGAGGCTCGTCTACGCACTGTGTTTCCATGGACTGGACTCCCTTCGTGTGGCTGAGCGAAACCTGATGGAGGTTCTCCTGCACATCAGGCTTTCCGGAAGTATCACCTCTCAACATGACTTCACAATAACCGACGTGCCGTTGAGATTCTGTGAGCCAGTTCACAGTGTGATAGGTTGAGGACGGCCAGGAGAACAGCCCCATCACACGGCACGATGTCGTTGTTCTTTCGCACGAATGTGTCAGGTAGATGACAGACCCTTTTCGAACAGACGATGCCACCGAAGGACTGTGGCATCAAGAGATGTCTTGCCTTATGGTAGGTGAAATCATTAGACTTTCGGTCTGAACCGGCGGTAGAGCACATGGAACAGCCTTCCTCATCCACGAATAAGCTGTGGTACCTCAAGCACATTCGCTTGTTCGACGGGATCTCTTCGTCTGACATGCAAGAGATGGAGAAGATTACGCGTATGGAGGAAGTCAAGAAACGGCAGCCTCTCTATCTTCCCGGTGATCCGAGCAGCAGTGTGTATTTGCTGAAAAAGGGACGCGTCAAAATTGCCAACACGGCGCCAAACGGGAAAGAGGTCACGTTTGAAATCCTGGAGCCTGGCGAAGTCTTCGGTGAGTTGGAGGTGTTGGAAGATACCCCCCGCTCGACCTCAGCGGAGGCCCTTGATGACACACTGATTTGCGTGATCCCACGCAAAGACTTCGACCAGTATCTAGCGATGCGTCCGAACGTAACGGTGAAGTTGACCAAGCTTATCGGCCTACGGCTGAGAAAAATCCAGAGCCGCGTCGAAGACCTCGTCTTTCGGGATGTCCCGGCGCGTTTGGCCCATCTCCTATTAGAGTTGAGCAAGACCGATGGCGTGACAGACCAGCAGGGGATTCGCCTGAAGGCAAAGTTGACCCACCAAGAAATGGCGAACCTGATCGGCTGTAGCCGCGAAACCGTGAGCACCATCATCGGACAGTTTCGGGATCAAAGGCTCATCCAGATGGACGGACGAACGATCACCCTTCTGAAACCAGACACACTTTCTCGCCTCGCTTCCTGACCATTGTCTTCCGCCCTTCAGTCAGCCGGCTTCTTGCGGGCGATGGGATCAGACGCTGTTCCCATCACCTGCAAGGACCTAGACCCGTTGCCCAAGCCTAGGATTTCGGTTTCACAAGTTGAACCGAACGGGTCATGCCAAAGACAAAACTGGTTCCCTGCGCAAGGTTGTTGTTGGCATCCCGTGCCAAGGGAATTTGGGCCATAAAATACAATGAGGTCGCTTCCGTATATCGAGAGTTGAAGAGTTGTCCAATATCGAGTTGGAATCCTGGCGTATAGGCCAAGTAGGTCGATCCGGTATTCGGGACTCGTCGATCGAGGACGCGGGAGTCAATCACGATCGGTTCCTCCCCTGAAAACGGTGCGGCCGATTGCTCCAGATTGGCCGTGACGTTGTCGTGCGTGAGATAACGGAAGTTGAATTGCTGAGACAACACCAGCCAGGGGGTCGTGACCAGATTCACGCCGGCATTGAACTGATATTCGTCTCCAAACTGATACCCATCCCGATTGCGGAAGGTATGGCGATAGCTGGCGAAGGCGAACTGGCTCAACCGGTGGGGAATCAGCTCATAGGTTTGGTACATCGAACCGATGAGACCAACCTGGCCACGCCCCAGTTGCCCCGGGGATTCCAAAATCTGCCCTGAGCTGTCCCGTGCTTGGGTGTCTCCGGTCGGTAATTCCAGGCCGAACCCCATGACGATAGCGTGGCGAAGCGCCGGCAACACATTGTACTTGGCCGTGATCCGCACGTCGCCGAAGCCGTTATCTGAAAAGTTGACGGGCTCGCCGGCCTCCGTTGCCGACTCGCCGAGCCCATCGATGTGCAGATGCGTTCGCTTGAGATAGGGCACGGTCATTTGAAGAGCAAGCCGGTCCGTGAGGCCATAGTTCAAGTCGAGCGTATAGGTCTGGGTGATGGTTCGAATTTCCTGGTGGTGATCTAGAATCAACCGTTGCTGCGCCTGATCCGCCGCCGGAATAATCCCTGTGGCGCCGCTCAGCAACCGCATCGGAGTATAGTTGTAGATCCCACTCACCGTCAGCACGCCTTGTTGCGGGACCTGTTGCTGTGCTCCGATCACCACAAAGCAGCTCACGGCGCCACAGGAGGCCAGCGCCTCCGATCGGAGAAACACGGTGAGGAGTGCCAGGAAGAAAAGAAATGACACGTGTCGAGTCAATCGCATGGTACGAGCTCCTTCAATGGTCGGTTCGCGTCTTCCGCCGAAACGAAGACGTCCCGAGAGAATGACGAGAGCGCCCGCCCGTGATCCTCCCTGGGTGGACGTGCCAGGGGCACGGATACCAGTCCACGCGAGGTCGCACTCGGGCTGACGAACGATCTGTTGCTGAAACCGGTCAGGCCTCGGAGGGCGGTCCTCGGGTGAACGAGTGAGACGGTGGGACATTCCGCCTTGGGGGCGGATGGTTGCAGTCGAGAACCGCTGCCTCTGCAAGCTGAGCGCCGGCCAGGGAGAAGGAGGTATTCATGGCCTGACCGGCTGCACAGAACCAGGCACAGAGAGAATTCGAATGGCTGTTCGAGTGATGGTTCCCGTGCTCGAACTCGTGCACGATCAGGTGAGGGCCGACCAAGACGGTCGAGGCGAACAGCACCCCTGCCAGCACGATCATGAGAGGCAATCGGAATGGAGCGCACATAGACGGAGAGGTTCCTCAGTCAAAGAAGCCGTATCCACGATAAGGGCATCCATCGGCTTCTTGTCGTTTCTGGCGCCGTTCTACGAGAGATGGAAGAAAAGAACTGTGAGGTGGATTACAGTTTGCAACCAGCCCCAACCTATTAGCACCCCCATGCAAGAGCTGGGAAGGAGTGGCGCGGGTATTGTCTAGTGGAGCGAAGAGCTACGAGATTCCTTCTCCATTTCCTTGATCCCGTGTGAGTATCCGTCGTTCGGCCTCCAACCAATGCTCCACATCGTGTCCATGTTCACATCCGTGTTCACAAAAGAGCTGGTAGGCGAGAGCGCGGATGTCTTCTTGCGCTGCCTCACGGTTTGTCTCGGACGAGTTTCCTTTGTTGGCTTCTTTTTTCTTTTTGCTCATACACCCTCCTTCTTTGTGTAAGGTGGACCGAATGTTCCAGCTTACCCGTCCTTTTACCAGCCTTTTCAATCTGCTGGCTGTAAGGTACCTCACAATCATCGAGAGATTGCACCATGGTAGGGCCCAGGGGCTGAGGCGAGGCGGATGATAGAGAAGCGTGCCGAATCGATGGCTGTTGAGAGCAGGGCCTGCATTGCGGGGAAGTGGTGACGGCGGCGAGCACGGTCAGGATTGTTGGATAAAGCAGAAACCAAGACCACTGACACCCCTAGGTCAGTGGTCCCCCACAGGAATCGCATCGTGGGGCACCGTCTACAACAGGACATCCCGGCTGGCCGGGTGCAAGATGGACGTGAGCCGCCACCGGCATGTCGCCGCGCAGCAAACGAACCCAGCGCGCCGTGGGGTAGCGGAGCACCAGCTTCGGCAGGAGCAGCATCACCGTCACCATGGCCGTCCCCGACAGAATCATCAGCCACGCGCCTGAAATCACTTGACTGCCGGCATAGGTCAGCGCGAACGTCGGCGGAATCATCCCCACGAAAGTAACCAGGGCGAAGGTCCGGAGGGACATGTTCGTCAAGCCGGCGCCGTAACTGATCACGTCGAACGAGAAGAGCGGGACCAGCCGGGCCAGCAGAACAAAGATCGCCAGATGGCGGTCCGAACATCGTTCGCAAAATACAACATTGGTCCGCAGCAGTTTGGTGAGGATCTCCTGCCCCAACGTGCGTCCGATGAGAAAGCTCGCAATCGCGCCGATCTCTGCACCGATGACGGAGTAGGTTGTTCCCAGTATCGTTCCGAAAGTGGCGCCAGCAGCGATAACCAGGGGGAGATCGGGAAGCGGGCTGATGACAACAGAGGTCGTCATCAGCGCCATGAACAAGAGCGGTCCGAAGGGGCCGGCTGTGCGTAGCTGGTCGGCTACTTGCTCAGGCTTCAGCAGTTCTCCGAGATCAAGCCAGGATGCCACCGCGTAGATGCCGACCAGGACGGCGAGAAGTGCTCCGAGTTTCAGCCAACCGGTTCTTGTGGCCGCCATGCGGTCTCCCCTTCCGTCAAAAGAGCCCAGGTGTGAAGAATGAAAGCCCGACATAGGGCAGCACTCCGTTGATCCCGGTATTTCGGTCACCGAGATTCGAATTAGAGATATGGTGCAACCGCACGCCCATGGTCCAGGTGATCCGGTCCGTCACAAAATAATGCACCCCCGGGCCGGTCTCCAAGATGAACTCGAACTGTGTGCTCTGTTCAGGAATCCGCGGCGCCAAATTGGTCCAGATCATGCCCGCGCCGACATCCCAGAACGGCACCCATCGCCCAAACGACAGAAAATTGTATTTCAGGAGGAACGACCCTCCTGCCGCTTCCGCCGCAAACGGTTCGGTAAAGCGTGCGAACACGGGTTGAACTAAGAATTCGACGTTGCCTTGCCACCAGCCGGTTCCCAGGGGATCGGTCAAGACCACCCCGAGACGCGGCATCACAAAGACGGCGCTCCGGTTCGCGGAGGGGCCGTTTCCAACGACGGTCGTGCCCTGCGCATAGCCCAGCGCCCCGCCGATTTCTACCGTGCCTTTGGTCATCACATCGTGCGCTTCGAAGGAAGATTGCGCGCTCGCTACACGGCTCTCGACACCGCATGTAACGACGACGAATGTCACTATGGATAACAAGACGCCGATTTGTCGACGCCGCTCATGTCTCAGCATTATTACGCTCCTTGCGCAGCCACAACGTAGCTCCACCCATACAACAGGGTCTTCATTCGCATGGCCATTCACGCCTACTTTTTATCCCTCATTGGATGATGGCATGGTACGGCACATTCATGTCGCAGGTCTGTGATGTGTCTTACAGAGCAGGTGTGGTCAGGATTGAGCCGAGTCCGGCACGGGCGGGCATGACCGGCAGATCAACGGAACCCAAAAACCCTTTGCGAACGGATTGACATAGGACCATCCCAGACGACGATACGTCTGCTCTGGAATGCCGATGTCAGCTAGGAAGAGCTGTCCAGTTCGTTCAGGCAGCAGACCGGTCTTGGGGAGAGCCAGCGTCATGGTCCAATGGGGCTGGATACAGTCTCCAGGCCTGTGACCGGTTGTAGCGTCCAATCCCGACGGCACGTCGAGCGCCAGAATCGGCATGCCCGTGCCGTTCGACCACCGAATCAAGTCAGCGACCGGACTTCTTGGGGCGGAACGGAGTCCGTATCTGATCAGGCCGTCGAGGATCAGATCGACCGGTTCCGCGCTCAAGGAGGCGTCGTCGATTTCTCTGCCCTGTGTGGACCGGAAGATTGTTCGTTGAAATGCCGGAACATCTTCAAGGCGGTCAGGCTCAGCGAGGCAGAGTCTGACGTTGATACCGTGATTGGCCAGGTGGCGAGCGGCGCAGATTCCTCCTCCGCCATTGCCTCCACTCCCAGTCAGCACGACGATGCGCGATGGCGAGCAGCGCCAGGTTGCGCCCGGCGTTCTCCATCATTTGAAACAGGTTGGGTCCGGTCGCTTCGCTGGCGAGGCGGTCCCCTTCCCGCATCTGCTCCGCCGTCACCGCGGGAACTTCGACTCCCGTGTCCGTGAAGAATCGCATGGTGTTCGTTGTGACCGTCATTCTGTATAGACCAGCAGCTGCGCGCCGATGATCAGGATGAAGATTCCCCAAGCTCGTGTCATTCAGAGACCGCCGTTTCCGCAGAGATTGTCTGTCGCGTCTCTAGGAGATGCATAATGGCAACAGCACCCCTCAGTAGCCCTCCGTTCCAACGACGAACGAGCCGAAGATAATTCACATCCCCATAGCTAGGATCCAGGCGAATCGCCTGGCGGTAGTTTTGGAGTCCCTTGTCGACGGAGCCAGAGGAGAAGCATCCTAGCCCCAGGCCAGCCCAGGCACTGGCAATGGAAGCATCCTGGCTCACTGCGGTCTGCCATTGCACGATGGCAGACTCCAATTCCCCATGTTCGAACAAGGCGAACCCGAGATTGCTCTTGGCTACGGCATTGTTCGGGCTCAAACGGACGGCGGTGGAGAACTCCCCAATAGCACCAACGTAATTCCCTTGGACATACAGGACCATCCCAAAATAATTATGTGGGGTAGGGCTTTTCGGATCGAGTCGAATCGCCGTTCGAAGCTCCTCGGAGGCTTTGGGGAGATCTCCCAGCAAAAACAGCAGCGCCCCCAGTTTGTTATGTAAGTTGGCTACTTCGTGTGGGCTGTAGATGACGTTTGTCTCCCCACGCTGAGTCACGAGTTGGTCGGGGCTTGATATGTCCAAGCGGGTTGCACACCCGACACTGATCAGAGACAGTCCCGCAAACGCCGATGCAACAATGTGAAGTTTCATCATATCGAACTCCTGTCGGTCACCTGCCTGAACTAAGCCAGATTTCTTCGAGTTGCTAAATAATCCCGGATTCCGCAGTGGAAACAATGACTTTTGTTCTGTGCCGTTTCGACCAGCAGAAATCTGTTCTGCACTCCCGTTTCAAGATTTCTCACTCCGTTCACATGACAAAGGACATAATGGCTGATCGTCTGATTGATACACGGGGTGATCGCTGGTGTCTGCTCCGGACGTCGTTTGAGCAGTGTCCCTAACCCGCATAGTAAGAAGTGAATACCTGTGTGTCCGGATGAAACGCGTACCATGCGAACCAGAAGGCCATCACGGAGAGGATTGGCTTCCCCTGTTCGTCGACCACCGAGGCGCTGCGAGACGCTGCGTTGTAACGTACGGTCACTCGCTGTCCGTTCACCTGGTCGGCCACGGGTGACGACACCTTGTTCAGTTCCAGAAAGGGATAGGCTTTAGTGACGCCATCAATCTCGAGACCGACCACCCATTCCTTGGGGTGGTAGCGGGAATCGACATGGGTAATGTCGAAAAACAGCTCGGAGCTTTCGCCATACCCTGCGTAAGGATCGCGATCGTAGTTGTGGAACGACCCGGTTCGTGCCGAGAGGACGACGGTAGAGGGATGAGCGGTGCGCCAGTCCCTCCAGATCGTATGTTCTATGAACATCGGCCTGAGCTTCTCTCCCGTCAGCGGTCCGGAAACGGCATGCATGCCGACTTGCGACCAGAGGCTCTCCGTCTGATGGTCGTACATGAGCAGATCGCTTTGATAGAGCAGGCCGGAGACGCCGAAGGTATGTCTCCGTCCCTGCACCTCAGCCTCGAAGGCCATGCCGGTGCCACAGAGGGGGCAATAGGTAACGACGACGGCCTTCCCCCCGATCATGTCGTTGACGATTTCATGCCAATTGAGGATTTTTATCGGATACGCCTTGGCCTCCGAGCCTGCTGTGAGTCCGAGCACTCGGTCGTCGTCACGGAGAAATGTGGAATCTGAGCCCGAGATGAACTTAGGAGTCAGGATGGCCGGTATGCCGTCCTTCCCAGGCCCCCCGTCAACGAACTGGTCCAGTGGAACGCTGTGGCGTGACAGATCAAAGGTGGTGGTCGGGATCTTTCTGAATCCCAGCCAGGCCATGAGGATCAACAGGGCACCACCTGCGAGAAGCAGCACCCAGCGCCACTGCGGAGAGGTGAGACGGTGCCACCAGGTCGTGTTCACGGGCGACGCGAAAGTCATAAGTGCACTGCGATCTGCCAGCTGAATACGTGGCTCATATCGGTCGTCTCAGAGCAGGAGAAGTGAGCACGGTCATCGTTCCCGATAGTATCGTTGCAGGGGTGTTGTGAAGAGGCACACGGTCGGACAGATATCGGTCAAAGGTTTGAACAATTCGAATCGTCGACACAATGGCCTCGCATCTCCGAGGGCCCACAGCACTCAGACAGAAGGCATGTGGTAGTGCGGCGATCTGGTATAGTCCACTCGCATTTGTGGTGATGGCCAATGCCACGATTCGCCTGGTTCGAGCATCGAGGACATCAAGGTCGACGTCGTCCCTGAATAGTTCCCAGGCCGCCTCGAGATAGGCTGGTCTCGCCTGAAGCGCGGCAAACAAGTCGGGAACAAACGAAATGCCGAAGGTCTCGGTAATGTCTACGAGGACTGTCTCAGCGGCCAGGCGGCGGGATCGTTCAGCACCGCATTCAGCTCGCTCAGCGTGTTCGGTCGTTGTGCTGTGTTGTACCATAGCCTTCGCCACATGAAGGGGTACACCGGTCATCGCAAACCTTTTACTGGTCTAGCTGAGTCCACTCCCCTACTTTTCGGAGTAACCACTCTTTCTTCGGCACACCTGTTGCCACGGTCTGGCCATTGATGACGACGACTGGCAGGACCGAAAAGCCCAGTCTTTCAATGTCTTTCTCCGCTAGCTGATGAACCGTCACGGCCCATGTTGGATACTGTTCAAGGACGTCCGTCGCAAGTGATAGGATTGATTGCTCTGACAAGCATCTGTCGTGGAAATAGAAGTCAACTCGCCGCATGTGCACAGCATAGATTGGTCGGTCCAAATGAATCTGTAAGCTGGGTTACAGGACGGGAAGGATCAATAAGACTCTCAACAATGAGGGCAGCCATGCGCATGAGATATCTCCCAGTCGGGTTGTCGGTAGAAGGGCATCTGCGCACGCCACTCCCCTTTCGACTTCCTTTCAATGGATGCAACCGTAGGAATGGAAGTTCGTGCCCCCTGATCGTTTCAGCCTGGTATAACCGGAACAACGTGGCCTTGATCGAAACCACCATGTCCGGCGACAGCTTCCTTGGGGGTTGTCTTTAACAAATGATTCAGCCTTCGGTGTCCGAACCCGCTTAAGCTGTAGGGTGTAGCGCATCACTGCTCACGGTAAGGAGTCACGAGCGAGAATTAATTTTGTACAAGTAGGTATGTTTCATCTGCAACTGTACGGGCGGGGACGTCACCGGTGTGATAGAGACTCTCGTATTGAGTTCACCATCTCAGTCGGTAATGGTCGTGTCGGCTTGAAGGATCATGGAGAATTCCGGGATCTCCGAGAGTGAAAGGACCGTCTGGGGATACGATGACGCGCGGAGCCCCGTCAGATTTGCGTCACCGCATCTTCCGTCCCCTCGAGCAACTTCTGCACTTCCACCACATACATCTCTGTGGTGGCGTCATGCTGATGCTGCATCATCTTCTGAACCCACGTCGGATTCGCCTCGTTGAGCAGCGCAAAGGTGGGCGTCGAAAGGCGCAAACTCTGCACGACGATGCCCAGCTTCTTGACGCCCGCCAAGAGCAGACGTTCGGTCATGATCCAGTTGATGGAGCGAGTACTGGGGTTCTCACACGACGGGTACAGCCGAGATCTTCAACTCTGTGTCGCGCCAGCGGGTTCGACAAGGCGTCAAGAGCTAGCCCTGACTGAGTTGCTTGACTTGTCGGGCTCGTTTGTTTTCCAGCTCCTTCGTCAGTTTCAAAATATGCTCCCGAAGCTCCGTGATGGATTGGGATGCTGTACAGGCCTGCTGGATCTGGCGCATGGTCGCAAGCTCTTCCCGAATAATGGAATCGACGAGTTTGTGAACGGTCTCGGTGGGGCTGAGCGGAGGGGTTTCGTTCTCGCGTTGGAGGAGTTCTGTAAAAATCGCTTGTTGCTCGTCCTCGGTCAACGTTGGAACGGTTGTGATGAAAAATTCGTCGATTGCGGCATCGTTTGTGGGGTCGATGCCATATTTGCGGGCGATATCGGCAAAGACGTACATGGATGTCGGCATGAGAAAGTCTACCTCTCTAGCGCCATGAGGTCAACGACTGAGAAAACGAGAGGGCCCCAGCCTCGTCAAAATAGAAATACCCTTTGGCACCGCGACCTTGGAGAATTGTGCGCATGAGCGTCGGGGGGAGGGACCCGTCAGGCAGTGCTGTCATACCGTACTGCGAGTAAAGGGAGAGCAGCTTGACACCTCCTTTGGGGTCTGCATGGAGGCCCATTCTGCCGTGATACCCACCCTGTACTGACTCCTGAATCGTGAGGTCCAGCGCGATTTTGCCGATCTCGTGTGGCTCGATCGAGGTTGGTTGGCCAAAGTGGTTGGTGAGATGGTGTGCGAGGATCTTGCCCGGGGCGCTTGCGCAATACCAAAGGTAGGAGGCGTTTTGCTGATTGCCTCCGAGGTACACGTAGTGGCGGACAGCATAGGTGAGCCCACATACGATCGGCTGACCTTGAGAATCGCGGACCGATCTGAACGTGACTGCAAAGCCAGCCGGGGCTTGATGCCGAAATAGCACGCCGTTGAGGCCAGACATGATGCGCTTCCATCGCCATCCACGGTCAGCTCGTTGGGGCATCTGATTAATAATGGGTTGAACGTTTGCATCCCACCACGTCAGGTGGGTGTCGTTGGCGGATGGAATGGACTGAATACTCACATCGATTGTCCCGTTCGCAGGCTGTGAGAGGGGTATCCGTATGATCGGGAGTGTCGAGGGGGGCATGATGGTGCTTATGCGGGATGTTGTGTCATGTCCGCTCGATAAGGCGCTTGCTGTGTGAGGAACACATGTAATTGTGTAGCTTGCTGAGATCTTCTTGTCAATGCCGCCAGCCCTGGGGCCGATCAAGTGGGCCCAGATCGCTTCCTCCGTTTTGTTGTTCAAGTCTTGTCACGAAGCCTCCGCGGGCGCTCTGGCATCGTCAGTCTGATCAAGGACCGATGTGCCCGTTCTTGCTTAGATCTGCGTGACCGCCTCCTCCGCCCCTTCCAACAACCGCTGCACTTCTTCGACATAAATCTCGGTGGTCGCATAGTGCTGGTGCCGCATCATCTTCTGGACCCGCGTGGGATTCGCGTCATTGAGGAGGGCAAAGGTGGGGGTGGAGTGCCGCAGACTATGGACGACGATGCCGGGCTTCTTCACTCCGGCCAAGAGCAAACCCTCTGTGATAATCCGACGAATGGCGCGGGTCGAGAGCGGCTGCCCGGCTGGCGTCACGATGTTCCCGCCGCGATCGACACAGGCCGTGGTCGCAAAGAGCGGATCCGATCCCTGCGGCGGTCCAGGTCTGAGTGCGAGATACGTCTGGATGCGGTCGTACACCTCCTTGAGCACCTGCACGGACTCATCGGCGGATGGCCGCCCCTTTCCATGCACCCACAATTTCCATTTGTCGCCCGGCACATGTTCTTGGAGATGGTCAATCCGCGCCCGGCTGACTTCAATCGTCCGCAGGCCCGTCTTCAGCATCAAATAGGCCATCGCGACGTTGCGGGCCCGTTGCAGCTCCGATTTCCGTGGATCGGATTCGAGCGCGGCGAGTAACGCCTTGGCATCCGCCACCGGCAAATGCCGCCGCGTGTGCTGCCGACTGCACGGCCAGCCTTGGACGAAGTCGGCCGGATTGACCAAGCCGGGGTGGAGCGGCACGAGCCAGTGCAGAAACTGGCGGACGGCCGTCAGATACCCGTTCTTCGTGCGCGGATTCGGAAACCGTCGATCCAGGGAGACGCGATAGGCGTCGAGGCACGCGCGATCGAGGCGCCGCAGAACGCTCTGCTGCTCCAGCCACGCGATGAATGCCCGACCCCGTTTCAGATAGGTGCGGGCTGTGGTCGCAGAGGGTTTCTGCGCCGCGAGTTGTCGCGCAAATTCGTCGAGGTAGACCCGTAAACCAATCAGCGTGGATGACGACAACTGGAGACAGACGGGCGGGAGTTCGCGCCCGGCCCGTCGGAGCCCCGTCGTGGCGAGCGGGACCAACGCATCCGGCTGACGTAGCTGTGGGAGCCCCGTCTCAGGCAGGGCCGACACCAGATCCATCGACTGACACTCCTTATACTAGGTGATCGATCAGACCGGGTCGGCAATCCGACGCCTGGGTCCGCCTCGTCCCTCCCTCGCCCTCTATATAATGGGAGTGGTCCGATTGGGGCGGCCCCAGCGACCCCCCAGGAGTCGATTGTCTGCCGACCCCATTTCACCCATCTCTGACCCGTCCGTGCCCACCCTACCCCAGCCGATCCGAAAAGACAAGGTATCCGAGAAGGATACAATCCCGGATGCTAAGAGCGCGTCCGACTCCAGGTCCACGGCCTTTGTCCTAGAATTCCAACCATTGACACTATACTAGGACAAAGTGTATAGGATGCTTCGCGCGGCCTTTCACGTGATGATTCAAGACGATCGCGTCCGATTATCGGAGCGCGCACGGCGTGGTTGAGAGCGGTGGATCCTGGAATTAGCACCGCAGCCTGGCCACGGTCGTCACGATGTACGGATGGCTGCCCGACTCAGACCGCTCGCATTCGGCACCCTCTCCGCGTGTAGCGAGGAGCCTGACCGGACATGCACCCTCGGAATGGTAAGACGATGATCGACGCCCCGACCCAACACATCAGTGAACGCATCTCAGACGAGGACCTGCGGGCGGCCTGTGAGACGCCCCTTGCCTATCTGGCCATTCTGCATCGGTATCTCGATGGCGGATTATCGGCCTTGGGGGCGCCGGCGCAGCTGATTTTCCTCCACCTCATGAAGGAGACGCTCGCACGCGGCCGCCGCACCGTGCGGATCACGATTCGGACGTTGGTGGAGAAGACGGGCTTGAGCAAGGAGACGGTCACGGCGGCGCTGCGGACGCTGGCGAATCCCAAGGTGGATCTGATCAATGTCGTCTCGCGTGGAGGCCCGCACACGCCCGCGCAGTATGAAGTCCGGTGGTATACGTATCGGAAGACCTTCCCAGGGTCGGTGCCGGTGCGTACACGGCTGCGTGTTGCGGGCAGTACCGGCTCACTCGAAAACCGCTTGAAGGAGTTGACGCCGGAGGAACGCGAGAAACTGGAACTGTCCTATCTGTCCCTGCCCCCCAAGGAACGGCAGGAACTCGAGGAGCGCGTCATCAGCCGATTACAGGAGCTGGGGCTCACGGTCGAGAAACACCTCTTTCATCAGCTGGTGCTCTTCGAAGTCATGCGGTCCTGCATGTACCATTATATGAAGAAACACCATCCGAATGCGTTCTCGTTTCATCCGGTCGTCTGAGCGCGACGCCAGCCCCTTCGCCACTCCACGCCTGTCTCCTCTGTGTCGCAATCGTCATTCCCCTGCGAACTCCCCGGCACATGCTTCGTTCTCCGCCGAGGATGCACGACCATGTCCCACAGTTGCGCGCGCGCAACTGTGAATCATTTCCCACTTCTTCAGAAACGATGGCGATCTTCGCGTCATCGCTCGTAACCGACAAGTGCCGCGCTATGAATATGCCGCATGGGTTATCGCTCGACAAAGATGCAAGCTGCCATCGACTTCTCTTCCGTTGTTCAATACATTCAATCTTTCACAGTTGCGCGCGCGTAACTCTTCTTCCCATTCCATTGGCGATCTCGTCGGCTGCTATGAATGATGAAAAGCGTTGAAAGCTTCTCTCACGATAGTGCAATGTTTGTTCAGAAAGTATGATTTATAGAATCTTTCTCAGTTGCGCCCGCGCAACTGCTCCGGCGTGTTAGCCCTAGAGTTCCCTCGACCGCGCGTGGGACGCCTGGGCTAGATGGTGACGACCTGCCTTAACGACTGTCGTGGGAATGGGAGGAGGGTATGACGAGTTGCGCGCGCGCAACTGAGAAATGTTTTTCTCGTGATATCTACGATAGGGCAAGTCTAGCGTCATGCCGATCATATGACTGCATGTTCGACAAACACTGGGCCTATCTTAGACTTGGGTGTTGCAATTATCGCCTCACACGTATATCTTCCCGGTCTAATTGTGGTCATCGCTTGGAGGGCATACTAGATGAAGACTATTTCTGTCATCAATCAGAAAGGTGGAGTCGGAAAAACCACGACGGTTGTTAACATGGCGGCGGCGTTGGCCCGCCTGGGACATCCTGTGTTGGTCATCGATCTTGATCCGCAAGCCAATGCTTCGACGACATTGGGAAAGATGGATCCTTACGAAGTAAAATTCACATCCGCGAATCTCTTATTAGACAAAGCCAGCACGGTGGCCGCGCCGTGGCATGAGACCATCGAAGAAGACGTGCGACTGATCTATGGGCATGTCGGGTTGACCCGCGTGGATCGTGAACTCCAGAAGATTCATATGCTGACCCCTGGGTCCGCCCTGAAACGTCGCTTGAGTCAATTGGCGATCGGTCCAGATGAGATCGTCTTGATCGATTGTGCGCCGAGTCTGTCGTTCCTGACAGTCAATGCGTTGGTGGCGTCCGACCATTTCATCGTGCCGATGGAAAGCGGCTCGAAATACAGTCTCGACGGGTACGCGGATTTGGAAGAAGTAATCAAGGACGTGTCGCAAGACGAAGTGAACCCGCATCTGTCATGTTTGGGAGTATTGATTACCAAGCACGATGGCCGAAAAAACGTGTGTAAGGCCATGAGGAACGCGATTGAAAAGCGGTTTGGGCCGTTGGTGTTTCACACGGCGATCGCCTCGTCGGCGCGGATTCAGGATGCCGAGGTCATGAAGAAGACGATCTTTCAATCGGATCGTCAGAGTACCGGGGCGCGGGATTATATGCAGTTTGGGCGGGAAGTGCTGGAGCGGCTGCATTTGAAACCCTTGCGAGAGTTTGCCGATGAACTGGTGGCGAGTGAGGCGTAGCCATGACGCACCCAAAGAAAGAGACGAAAACAAAGAAACCCTCGCCACATTTGGCCGAGCTTGAACAGGGATTTGATCGTCAAGCCCGGCGTTTTTCAACCTGGGATATGTTGGGAGTGCCTCCTCAGGATCCGGGGACCGCTGGGCCTCCGGCTTCAGCGGTAGAAGACTCCGGCACGAAGGACGTGGAGCGGCGCGCGGTAGTTGCGGAATCGTTAGGGATTGCGCCGGCGCCGGTCCCAGCTGAGAGCGCCCTGCCCGGCCGGGTTGCCGAGCAGGTCTATGAGATTCCGCTCGATCGGTTGGTCCCGAGTCCGGATCAGCCTCGACAGGTCGTTGATCCAGAAGCGGATCAAGAGTTGTTGGAGTCCATTCGCCAGCATGGGGTGTTGAATCCCATTCAAGTACGTCAGGTGGGGGAGAAATTTGAAGTGATTGCTGGGGAACGGCGGTGGCGCGCAACGCAGTTGTTGGGCCATGGAACGATACCGGCGCTGGTGCGGGAGACGTCAACCGGTCAAGCGGCGGCGCAGGCGTTGATTGACAATCTGGTTCGGAAGGACTTGTCTCCTCTCGAAGAAGCGCGCGCCTTTCAGGCGCTGCTTCAGCGCCACGGCTATCAGCAGATTCAACTAGCGGAGAAAGTCGGCTGTCATAAGACCCGGATCTCGCGGGCATTGAGTTTGCTCAAACTTCCGCCCCCTGTCCTCGACATTCTGTTTGCTCCCGGCAGTGATATGACCTCGCGTCATGCGGAGGCCTTGCTGCCGTTGATGGATCAGCCGGCAAAGATGGAGCGGATTGCCCGGCAGGCCGTGAAAGACCGCTGGGCGAGTGAG
Organism: Nitrospira sp.; assembly: GCA_024760525.1. Classification (NCBI taxonomy): domain Bacteria; kingdom Pseudomonadati; phylum Nitrospirota; class Nitrospiria; order Nitrospirales; family Nitrospiraceae; genus Nitrospira; species Nitrospira sp. The sequence continues at coordinate 49,106 of CP060500.1, read as the reverse complement.
AAAATACGGCAAGAGGTTCACCGCCGGCCGCGGTTTAATCAAGGGGCACAATGTATCCGGGTGACGCTGCGCGGGGAGAATGGCAGTAAAGGGGTGGTGGCTGCGATTCGCTGGTCCCCGAATCAACAAGATAAGGTGGAGAGTGTCCGGGATGGGATTCAGCAAATTCTGGAGGTTCTGGATCGGTTTGGGCGTGTGGCTGACGCGGGTAGCCATGAATAGACCATGGTAGATCTGTGACGGTGGTAGAAAGTTTCAATCAATTCCCGTGGTGGAAAGGTTTCAATGAATTCCCGTTGTATCTCGGCTACCCCTCTTCTGTATCTCACAAGATACATCGTGGAATTTTCATCGAATTTTCTTCTCTAGGGAGTGGGAGGGCAGGTCCCACCCCTGGTAATGGTAGAGCCAGAGGAGGTTATCCACAGGGCCATGGGAATTCATTGAAGGTTGGACGGGAAGCTGGTGAATGAGGCGGGAAGTCATTGAAGGTTTTTCCGGTTTGATCGGGAAGTCATTGAAGATCTGAACGGGAAGGGATTGAAGGGACGGGAAGTCATTGAACTTCACGGATGTAGAGTGAACATCTTGAAATTAGGCCTTTTCTGCTCGGTCAATCGAGGATGAAGTTGTCCCTTTCTACGTTATGAATAACGAAAGAGAAGAAAGAACGTTACGCGCTATGGACGCTGAGTCGCAAAAGTCTCTGACAGAGAATGCGCGCGAAATACTCTCCTACGGGAGACTCGTCCCTTCATTTGGACACGCAACCTCTCAGTATCTCTTGCGGGAACGGATTCTGGGATCGCTGCATTTCTGGTCCGCGAATACGTCCTCTCGCCGTTCTCAAAAATCGGTCCATGAAAAGGAAATGGTTCGGTATCTCTGGCGGGATGGGACGATTCGCAAAATGACCTTGGTCGCGTATGCGTCGGGAGACTTAGGCTTTCCCACCGCCGTGGATTTTGAGTTGTTCTTGGGGTTAGAGGGTCTGCTGTTAGATCGGATCAAGAAGTCCCGTACGTTAGATCCGGTGGTTCGATTTCAGGGGCACGAGGTCCTGGAGCGGGCGGGGAAGGAAAAAGGGGGGCGGGAATATCAGGAACTGAATCGGTGTTTGATGCGGCTTGCTGGCTTGATGATCGGCGTGGGATCGGGCAAGACACGGAAAACCGGCGAGGTTTCGATGAAGTCCCCTCGGTCGTCCTTTATGAGAATTCTTCGGAACGTCACCTTGCCCGGGACCGCGACGGGGAAGGGACTGCTCCTCGACGGCTATGAGATACATTTGGATGATTGGTACTGCGAGAGTCTGTTGGCGGGGAATTGTTTTGTGGTCGATCATCACCTGCTTCAAGATGTGAAGGGCCATATCACGAAGGTCTTGCATCAGTTGCTGTCGCATCTCTTTTATCTGGGCGGTGGATCCGCGATGCAAAGTTATTCGGAGTTGGTGGAGGGGTTTGAGCTGACTCGATATACCGCGATTTCCCAAGTCCGTCAGCAATTGGGGCCGGCGCATGAGGAATTGATGGCCCGTCAGTTTCTGAGTTCATGGGATCTCGTGCCAGTCCAGGGGAGCAAGCCTCGGGAATATATGTTGATGTGGGAAGCCGGACCGGCGTGGCGGGAGGCGGAGCAGCAACTAGAGGAACGGCGGGCCTATTATGGCGTCGGGGATGATCGGCCAGCGATGAAAATGCTCGAAGATACGAGCGATCCGATGGTGTTGATCGCCGATTCGCAGATTGAGAACCGGAGCGCGGAGGAGACGGCGGCCTCGGCCGCCAAACTGTTAGACTTGATCTTGGAGTTTTCGGGACGTCGCAAAGATCCGCATATCTGGGTGAAAACCTGGCAACGTGCGATCAATTCGGTGCCACATGTCATGATTTGGCGACGGTTCCATGAGGTCAAGGAGCGTGTCGCCCGTGGCGAGCGGATCAACCCAGGCAGTTATCTCTATGACCTCGTGAAACGTGATGCGGCCACGTTGAAAGTGCCCTGGGCCGTAGCGGCGGTGGATCGGAGTGGCTCCGAACCGAAATCTGAGGGTTAGCGCACGCTCGTGCCAGGCTGGGGAACATAGAAGGAAAGGGCTGGGCTCGTCTCGGCGGACGCGTCAGGGTCGACATCGATGACGGAGTGTTAGACACTGTCTTTCTTCTGAACGTGTTGCGCGGCGGTGAATGAGGGCCCATGAGAGGCGTAGTAATTCTCGATGGCCTGAGCCCTGGTCTTGGCGCGCAGTTTGATCAGCAAGCGTTCAACATGAAAGCGGACGGTGCGTTCGCTAATGCCGAGCCTGGTCGCAATCGCTCGTGTTTCATGTCCCGCCTTGATCCCTTCCAATACTTCCCGTTCGCGCGCTGAGAGTTGAGGGCGGTTGAGGAGAGGCGGACAGATGCGCAGTAACGCGGCGGCAAGTTCGCTATTGATATAGTCGATCACGTCGCAATAGCGCAGATTATCCTTGTGCAATCCGCCAGCGTAGGCGATGAATGCACCGGTCTGGTGTCGCCGATCAATCCTGCCTCCAATCGCGCCCGCCGTAATGTCATAGGCTCGGGCTTCTTCCATTACTTCTTCGGTTTTGGGCCCCATCCGTTTGCGGATGGTATGTTCCCACGCAAACGTCTGTTGGGTGCTCGACCAGCGTTGCATGACCGGATCATAGCGGTGGTATCCCTGCTGCTGATAGGTCGTGAGCCACGCGGTGGGATAGGAGACATTGATGATGTGAAAGGGTGCATGGTCATGGGGGGTGGCCATGGCGGGAAGTGAGAGGGTGGCCGCCACGATTTTGTTACAGGGGAGGAGCGTCTGCTTGAGTTGCAGGATATGTCGAATGTCCTGTTCCGTCTGGGCATGGAAGAGGTGGTGCATGATCTCGAGGATCTGGGTCATCTCACGCGCGGAGAAATCGCGAAACACGTGCAGGGGGAATGGGTGATGTGGATCAGCCATGTGCAAAGCCGCTCCTGGGGCTGATTTGCCGACTGTAGGGGGTGTGGAGGCAATCTGATATTCTTCACAAGAAGGGTGTTCCCCCCCATCGAGGCTACTTGTTCTTGGCGTGCCGCTGAGCGAGTTGCTCTTCTGTCACGTCCTGTAGGTCGAAAGGGGAGGGCACGCGTGGTGGGTAGAAATATGAGGGGTAGATGGTGCTCCTACTCAAACAGCGTGACCTCTTTAGTTGTTTACCAAGGAACGTGTTCAGATGCCAGCCTCCGGGCTCGCGCGGTGCGGGGCCTGCCGCAGGCGATGGGCTATGGCTGTGCAGGGAGAGGAGGCAGGCCGCTGGTGTCTGTCGGCATGGGGGGTGTGGCGGGAGGGGCACCCTCGGATACTGGCGTGCGGTCAACAAACGCCGTCGCGCCCAATGTGCTCGACCGGACATTTACGGCCGCGTCGGCCAACCGCAAATGGGTCGCTGACTTCACCTATCTCTGGACCGCCGAAGGCTGGCTCTACGTCGCGGCGGTGGTGGATCTCTTCTCACGACGGGTCGTCGGCTGGTCGATGCAGGCGACGATGACCACGCAACTGGTCACCGATGCTCTGGTGATGGCGATCTGGCGGCGAGGCAAGCCCGAGGCGGTGTTGCATCACTCTGATCGAGGCAGTCAGGGCGAATTCAACCGGTCGACGCAACACTGGGTTGTCCGGCGAATTGTAGGTACTTGTTTAGGGCTTCGGCTGGTGTCTTCCAACCAAGCGTCTTCCGCGGTCTGGTGTTGAGCGTGTGGGCTACGGCCTGGATTTCTTGGTCACTCCAACGAGACAGGTCGGTGCCCTTGGGGAAGTATTGGCGCAGAAGTCCGTTCGTGTTCTCGTTTGTGCCGCGCTGCCATGGACTATGAGGATCAGTAAAGAAGACCTTCACTCCTGCCTCAACGGTAAACCGGGCGTGATCGGATAGTTCTTTGCCACGATCCCAAGTCAATGATTGCCACAGCTGGGCAGGCAGGGTTGTCACCGTTCTCTTGAGCGCATTGGCCATGGTGATGGCTCCGTAGCCAGCCAGCGCGGGGCCGTTCTTCGTGCGGGGGATCAGCCCATAGCCCTTCTCGCGAGGCAGGTGAACCAGCATGGTGAAGCGGCTTGATCGCTCCACCAGCGTCCCAATCGCAGACCGGTTCAGGCCGATGATTAGGTCCCCCTCCCAATGCCCGGGCACGGCGCGGTCTTGTGCCTCTGCAGGACGGCTGGAGATCATGACCTCCTCGCTGACGTGCGCCCACGCCTTGGCCTGTGCTCTGGCCCGTGGCACGCGCAACGCCCGCCCAGTACGAAGGCAGCTCACCAACTCGCGTTTGAGAGCGCCTCTGCCTTGAATGTACAACGCCTGGTAAATGGCTTCGTGAGAGATTCGCATTGATTCATCGTTCGGGAAGTCGATCTGCAGCCGGCGGGCAATCTGCTCTGGCGACCAGCCAGTGACCCATTGGCGGTCGCCGCGATGAGGCGTGTTCCGCCCCTTGAACGGTGCCGGTCGAGGGCCAGCCATCTCACGTCCAGCCACGTCACGGATCTTGCCTTCCAGGCGGTCTTGCACATAGTGGCGCAGTTGCGGGTGAATCACAAGCTTTGCCGGCTTCGGCCTTCTGGCCACCATCTCTGCCTTCCACTGCGCGACCGACGCCCGATACTCGAGTTGGCCACCACGAGTGGCCACGTTGCGTGTCAGCTCGCGCGAGACCGTTGAGGGGGAGCGCCCAATACGGTGAGCGATCTCCCGCACGCTGACGCCTTGAGCCCGCAGCAGCCCGATCTCTTCGCGCTCCGCGAACGACAAATACCGCCCGAACACCGGTTTCGCCATGAACAATGGCATGCCGCCACGATGGCGGAACCAGCGCGTTCCCACCGCCGGAGACACACCAATCATCTCGGCAGCTTCCTCGCTCGTAATCCCAGTCGCGACCTCCAGCCAAAATCGCCGCTCCATCTCATTGCGATGCGACGGGGCACCCGGTGAGCGCCTCGCGCCTCGCCCCGTCAACGTTTGCATCCATCCCGCGGGTCGCCCCATAACCACCTCCTCAATCAAAGGTGTTGCGTCGACCGGTTGAATTCGCCCAGTACACCAGCGAACCGTTTCAACGGCTCCTGGCGGACCAGGGCCTCTCGTGTAGCATGAGCCGCTCCGGCAACTGTTGGGACAACGCGGCAGTAGAGAGCTTCTTCTCCTCGCTGAAGACCGAGCGCACGGCGCGAACCACGTACCGGACCCGAGACCAGGCAAAAGCCGACGTGTTCGATTATATTGAGCGCTTCTATAATCCCCGACGGCGGCATTCCACATTGGGGTATCTCAGTCCGATGGAGTTCGAACGGCAAGCTGAAAGAGCGTAGGGTGGTGTCAACGAAACCGGCAGCAGCTCAACCATTAATGCTTGGAATGGTATCGCTACCTACTAGGACCCACGTTGCGTATTGATCGGCCCGACGTTCAATAAGGTCGCTGTCTTGAATCTCTTCTTCGTCAACAACTGGCTGACCAGGAGCACAATCACCAGCGGCTATATGACCCGTTTCGTGCGACACAACAAATGCTAGCCGCCCTGGCTCATCATGCTTGTGGCCAAGCAATATGATGGGCCGGCCCTCAATGATTCCGGCTAGGCCTTGGAAACTGGGAGTTGGAAGCAAGTCAAGCGAGATGAAAGGAATTCCCCGACGCCAGAGATCTCCTGCGACATCTTTCAAAGTTATCGACGGGCCTGTGTGCTGGATCGAGTTCCGCCAGGCGAGGCCGTCAGCAGGAGGAGTAGTTGCAGCAGTGGGGACATTGTGTCGTAGACTTCGAACGGTTGCTGCAGCTATCCGCATAGCGGCGTGAATTGCAGGACCGAGCCTATCACGATCAATGTCTTTTACACGTCTTAGCTGAGCTTCAGGATAAGGTGGAGATGCTAATCTAGTGCTCGGGTTTTTGATCTCTGTCAAAGACTGACCAAGGAAGCGCGCAATCCGAATTTCAATATCCTGAAGAAGCTTTGGATCTTCACGGCAGGTGTCGTCCCACCAATCAGGCAAGATTGCGGAGCGAAGAAAGTCATTCGGGAAACCTGCCTTGGTGAACCGGCTAGACAGATTCTTGAATGTATGCCTCGTCAGAGGATGGCTCCGTTTAAGCTTTTCTTCTCTCAAGCAGATTGAGGCTAAGGGGTAGTAAGCTGGAGCGGTCAACTCCCCAAGGACTTTCGGTATGCGGTTGAAATTCGCAATGCGGGCTTGCTGGGTCCTGACTATCGCAAGGTCTTAGAGCATCACGGCATCGCCCATGTCTACAACCATTGGTCTTACATGCCGTCGTTACCGGAGCAGCATCAACGGATGGAGGATTGCTTCACGGCGCCCTTCACGGTTCTGCGCCTCCTGACCCCACTCAAGATGTCGTATGAAGCAGCGAAGAAACGTGCGGAGCCGTATACGAAGATCGTGGAAGAGCTGCCAGAGATGCGGCGAGACACCGTGGAACTCGTGAAGAAGGCGGTGGGAGAGAAGCGAAAGGCTTATGTCTTGGTGAATAACCGCAGCGAAGGGAATGCGCCCTTGACGATTTAAGCTTTGATGAATGCATTGCAGGTAGGCCCGCCTTGACCACCTTCACCCGTTCCGAGGCTCACACGGAACGGTGCCAGTTCTTTCCATAAACAGCGTTGGCACATCAGGAGACTTAAACCCATATCTACGGTACAGTTCATGAGCGTCTCGAGTAGCAAGGAGCCAGCACCGCCACGCCGACGTTCATCTTGTCGGCTCCGACCAATGCGTCTGCTGTTAATCAGGATTGCTGTTGCGGGACTGTCTGACACGTGACTGATTCCGTTGGGAACCGTCGGTCTCGCCATGCATCAAGTCCTCCTTCAAGAGGGCGAACACGGTGGACTCCTTGTTTCTTCAATTTCAACGCCGTGCGAGCGCTAGAAATGTCGTTGGGACAGTTACAGTAGAGCACAATTTCTTGGTTCTTCGGCAATTCATCTTGGCGATGCTCGATCTCCTCAAACAGTAAATGGATGGCTCCAGGAATGGCTTCTGGATCCGTTTCGCGCGATAGGGGATTTCTTACATCAACAATAACCACTTGGTGCCCGCCATCCATCATGTTCTTCAATTCGTCGACTGAAATCTTGGCCATCTGGTGTTCTCGTAAGACCTGTTGCCTGCGATAAAACTTATAGGCTACAAAGGTGGCGACACCAATCAGCGCGATGACGAGAATCCATCCGCCGACCTGGTCGAAGACGGCCATGACGGATTCCAGCTGATTGCTAAACAAGGCACCGACACCCTCGGATAGGAGGATCAATAGGAGAGCCCCGCCCGTATCGTAGAAGAGGAATACCGGAAGTGTCATGCCGGTGATGCCGGCCAATGGAGGCGCGATCGTGCTCAAGCCGGGGACGAATTTTGCGATTAGCAGGGTGCTTTTCCCGTGCCGGCGGAACATATCCTCTGAACTTCGCACACAGGAGTCAGGTTCAAGGGAGATTTTACAGAGAAGCCCAAGGACTCGGCCTCCCTTCACGCGCCCTAAGTAATACCAGCAGAGGTCGGGAAGAACAGCGGCGACGAGGGGAGCCAGCACTGCCACGCCGACGTTCATCTTGTCGGCTCCGACCAATGCGCCTGCTGTTACTAAGAGAGGGAGTGCGGGAAGAGGAAGACCAGCCTGCTCTAGAAATACAACAGCGAAGAGCACCCACGCTCCGTAGTCCACCAAAAACTGTAACGTGTTCATATTCTATTCCTATACACCATGCATATGAGCATGAGATTTTTTCTCTTATATCCATACCGTGGATATCAACGAGGCGAGGCAGCGACCCCACCCCCTCGAATGGTCGAGGCAATGTCCTGACTGACGGTCATCAATGCACGACTATGAGCGGCGACCAGGGCGTCGTAGCTCTCGTCAGACACCGTTTCTTGTACATGCGCGCTATCGGTCCGCTGCGTTCCATCCGTCCATTGTACCGTCCAGATGGCGTCGATCGTTGCGGTTTTTCCCAGGATCGATTCGAAACGCTGAACATCAACCGACACCCTCACCTCGGCGCGCTCGACCCCACGCTGGGGATAGGAAGAAATCGACCGGGTGCCCAGGAGATAGGCAAGATTATCGGCCAGGACACGCGCGATTTCTGCCTTAAGCGGTCCAGCCCAGCGATGTGTCTCGGCGAGGACCACACGATGCTCACTTGTGCGCAACACGAGCTGCGGGCGATCGACCATGTCCGGCAGCGTAATTGGTCTCAGGCCGATCGACAGCGCGAACGCCTCAGGCTGGGGACCTCCACGGTCTCGGACAGTGTGACTGTTGAGGATGTAGTGGTTGAGGGTGACAGGCGGTGCGCAGCCAACCGTCAACACGAGACCTGCGAGTCCGACAATGGCGAGCCTGGCCAGGCAGCTGATCATGGTCTCTCCTCTGTTCTCCCACGAATGAGGGATTCGGGGTGGCGTTCGAGAAATTCCGCCAGCTCGTGAAGGGATTGAGATGCTCGTCCCAGCTGACGCAACGCGTCACGAGCATCTTGCTGAAGGGGCGCATCGGTCGCCAGAAGATGTTCTGCGGCGAGCAGCGTGCGCCGCAACTCTTGCAATGCCTCCTCAGCCTTCGGCGCCACCTGTTTGTCCAGCTGCTGCGCCAACGCATCCGTACTCCGCAACATTGTCTGCAGGGAGCCGAGGGTTTTACGAAGATCCGTCATGAGCTCATCCACCGGCAGCCGCTCTAATTTCTGTGCAAAGTGGGACAAGTTATGCTGGAGGCTCGCAAGACTACTCGGAATCGTCGGCAGCTCGGGAGGAACTTTTCCCCAGTTGACCGAGGCTTTGGTTGCATCATGAAAAAAGTCGAGTGCCACGAAAAGCTGTCCGGTGAGGAGACTGCCCGTCGTCAGTTGTGCCCGTAGCCCACGAGCGACGAGCGCATCGATCTCCTGCCTCGTGGGGGCCTCCGCGTGGGCCCCCCTCATGTCATCGGGTTGGACATGCCGCGCCAATTGATCGGGGTAGAGCGCGAGCTCGACAGGAAACCGATAGGTTCTGGCCTTGTCGTCGTAGTCCATTTCGATGTTTGTCACTTCACCGACCGGGAGGCCATGGAGTTCCACCGGAGCCCCAAGGGTCAGTCCTCGCAAGGATTCCGTAAAATACACTGTGAATCTGAGCGTACCCTGATCTGGTCGTTTCATCGCCATGTCCCGGTCTGGGTACATCACAAAATTTGTGTTTTCAGCAGCCTGCGGCGTCACCGAGGCATTCGGCGGGGTCTCAAAGGCAATTCCACCGACCAAGATCGAGATGAGGGATTGTGTACGCATCTTCAGTCCGGCAGAGTCAACGGTCACGTCCACGCCACTCGCGTTCCAGAACCTCGTGTTCGTGGTGACGTATCGATCATGGGGCGCGGCGACAAAGATTCGTGTCACCACAGCGGTTCCATCCGTATCGAGCTCAGCGGACAACACCTTTCCTACGGGCACTCGGTGAAAGTAGATGGGGGTACCGGTATCGAGCGAGCCTTGGCCAGTTCCTCGTAAGACAAATTGCCTGCCCGCGACATCTCCAGTGATAATTGGAGGGACCTCAAGCCCTTCAAATTCCCTCCTAGACGCTTGAGATCTCCCCACATCCAGACCAATGTACGATCCGGAGAACAGCGTGCCGAGCTCTGTCACCTGTCCCCCGGTCACCCGTGTGCGGACGACCCAGAATCTCGTGTCCTCAACGAGATGCATGGAAAAGTTGTTGACCATGTTCGCGGTGACAATGACGTGGGAGAGATCTTCGCTGATGGTAATTGTTCTCACTTCTCCGACGTCGACGTTCTTGTACTTGATCTTCGTCTTACCAGGTTCCAAGCCCTCCGCAGCTCTGAAGGTGATGGTGATCGTCGGTCCCTGTTCGAGGACGGCTTTGATTGCAATCCAGCCGCCGATCAGGATGGAGATGATCGGCACCAGCCACACAAAATGAAGCGACCACCGCCCCTTCGGCGCGGCCACGGCACTTGCCACTTTCAACAGTTCGTCTGTATGTCTGTCATTCACGGGTGCGAAGGTCCTTCTGAGTCGGATCCCAGATGAGTCGAGGATCAAAAGCCATGGCGGAGAGCATGCTGAGCACCACCACGCCACCAAAGTAGACGGCCCCGATGCGAGGGGTCACTGTTGCGAGCGGATGAAATTGCACCAGCGCTGCCAGAATTGCGACGACATACACATCCAGCATGGACCAGCGCCCGATCAGTTCCACGATGCGGTAGAGTTTCGTCCGTTCGAGGGGGCGCCAGGCAGATTGGTAATGGGATGTGGCCACGAGGAGCGTCAGCGCCAGGAGTTTCAAAACAGGAACCACGATGCTGGCAATGAAGACGACGAGGGCCAGCGGCCATGATCCAGAATGCCACAGATAGACGATTCCACTGACAATCGTGTTGTCCTCTTTCCCCAACACGGAGTGCGTTTCCATAATCGGGAGTATATTGGCCGGGATGTAGAGAATATAGGCGGCGAGCAGATAGGCGAATGACCGTTCGATGCTGCTCGTCTTTCGAAAACGGAGCAGACTGCCGCATCGACGGCAAGACGATGCGCCCTCTTGAGCTGGTCTGGAAACAAGACCGCAAGTGTGACAGGCGTACAGCCCGAGTGCTTTTGCCGTGCTCGGTGACGATGTCATTGCGAGGAGACCTCTTCCCACAGATGCCGAAGATTAAACGACCCGCTTGCCGCAACCAACAAGACCATCATCCCCCCCAATGCCCACAGGGCCACGCCGGTTACAATGTCAGCCATGTGCGCCAGTTTGACGAGAGCCACGAGTACCCCCATGAAAAATATTTCGACCATGCTCCATGGTCGTATTAGAGTCAGCAATCGTAGTAGCCTGGGGACCCAGGTTGATGCTGGCCGGATTCGCAATGAAAGCAACACCGATAACATGGCCGCTAACTCGAAGACAGGCAGGATCATGGTGGTAGCTGCGATGAGCACCGAGAAGATGTGCTGGTCCTGACTCCAGAGTTGTTGCACCGCCGTGTACAGGCTCGAAGAGGTTACATTCCCCTGTATCTCCAGCTCCATGATCGGAGACGTGATACCGATGAGAAACATCACGACGGCACCAATCGAGAAGGCGAGCGCCCGGTCAAGACTGCCGGGCGTATACCGATACAGAGGACCGTCACATCGTCGGCAGAGCGCCCACCCACCGGCGGGAAGGGCGATCGGGCGTTGGAGGAGGTCGCACTCGTCGCAGGCGATCAGGTCCGTCGTCGGCTGGTGTTCTGCACGTCTCATCAATGAAGCCCTCGCCCATGTCTGGTACCCCTCGACCAGCCGTTGTAGTGATACGGGTCCCGGCCAAAAGAAAAACAACGTACGGTACAATCGCCTGCCACAGACATCTGAAACACCTTTAACTTCCGCGGACCTGTAATGCGAATGCTGGGAAAGCAACTCGTTACTTCGGGAACACACGGGGTGCAACCGCCTGCTGCCATCCTTCGCCAGACAGATTGTTGAGAAAGGCTTCTAAGTCTTCTCGTTCGTCGTCACTCAGAAACAGAGGTCGCATAATGGGATCCTGATGCGGGTTGCTCACCCCTCCGTGATTGTAAAAGTTCACCACTTCTCTGAGTGTCTTGAATCGACCATCGTGCATGTAGGGAGCAGTCTGAGCGACCTCTCGCAGCGTCGGTGTCTTGAACGCGCCGATATCTTCCGGCTGACGGGTCACGGAATAGCGGCCGAGATCGACGTGAGAGGACTCCCAACCCACTCCGAGATTGTGGTATTGCTCGTCGGTATAGTTGGGGCCAGCGTGGCATCGCACACAGCCGCCCTTGCCTCGAAACACGAGGAACCCGCGTTGTGCGGCGGCAGGGAGGGCGGTCGCATCCCCCCGATAATCGAATCGGTCTACGGGACTGTTACCGGAGAGGATGGTCCATTGGAAATGGGTCAGGGCGGTCGCAATGCCATCCTCGGTCACATCCGTGCCGAATGCCTCGCGAAACAGACGGCGGTAGCCTGGAATTGACCTGATCATGGAGAGGAGGTCGCGCTGAGAGAGCCCGTGTTCAACCGGACTGAGAAAAGGCTCAAGTGTCTGTTCTGGAAGCGTGTGCGCTCGTCCATCCCAAAAGAATGACCGACCGTACAGGCGATTCACAATGGTGGGGGCATTCCGATGGCCACGCTGGCCTTTGATGCCGGTTGGAACAGCGTTCCTATCGGTAAACGCGCGAGAGGGCAGATGACACGAACTACAGGCGATCGTGCCATCTCCTGAGAGTCGCTTGTCGAAAAACAGAAACCGGCCGAGTTCAACGGACTGTTGGATGGGACGACTCTCAATTAGGAGAAAGTCATTCGGATCGCCCAATCCGAGGAGATGGGGAATTTCTTTGTCTGTTGCGCGAAGAGGATCGAGCGCCATCACGTCCGCGCTGAGCAGGAACAACCCACAACCAATGAAAGCCCTCGTGAGTGCAAGCACGAAGGACAGGGGGCGCCCTGAAGGGTTTGGTACGAGTCGTCGGATGTCCATGAGCATCGAGAACGCGTTCTGAATCATTGTTCATCTAGACCGAAGATAATTTGTGACTCGAGCGTTCGGTAGACATATCGCCCCGTCATTTCTGAATGGTAATCGCTGGAGTTGGGACTTTGCCCAAATCCGTGACAGTCATCTGAAAGAGATGGGATAGCACGGCGAAGGATTCTTGATTCCAATTGGACTCCGTCCTCTGTTCGACCGGGTACCTTTTTATCGAATAATACTTCCCCTCAAAGTAGACGGCGAATTCGATCTCGCCAGGCTTACTAGCCGATTCGACAATTTCCAGCGTGTGTGTTGGATTGCGCACGAGTGTAATGGTTCTTGGATCAGGCGTAACGGCAAATTCGCGGTCCTCCTCGAAATTCCGGCCGACAAATCCAACGATGGCATTGATGCTTCTCAGAAGTAACGTGCCATGAAGCGGATAATCACCACCAGGAAAACCAGGCCGAATATCGACCAATACCTGGCTTTCAGGATATTGGAGCGCCTCCAAATGTAATTGCCTCCGTTCCTCGTTTGACAGGCGCTTGGAGTCGTAGTTGGAGATCAGCAGCCGTCCGATCGTTGGACGCCACACAGTATGCGTGCCGGTCTCGACATTGACCTCCCAACGATACCCTTTCTCTGTCGCCTCGACGATCTCACGGGGGTTCGGGGGACGAACGTACATAGTTTGAGTGTCGTTGAATAGCAAAGGTTCTACATAGAGTTGTCTGCTCTTCTCGAGGCTAGCTAAATGCAGCACCCGACGGCGAAATTCGATGAAGCCATCTCCTTCCGAGGGGCGGTTAATCAATAAGCGCCTCCCATCGCCTTCGTCGATCGAGAACCCCCTAGCCATCAAACGCAACAGCATGTTGAGCTCGTAGCCTTGGTGCGCCAAAGATTTCAATGTATTTTCATTGAGCGGTTGAAGGATGCGCCTAGTAAAGTCCTCACCCGTGATGGGGATAATGGTGATCGTAGGATTTTCCGCGACACTCACGCCATATTCGAGTCCGAGTGGGTATTTCGATGGATCGACGGCATGCCCAATTCCTCCCCGAATCCCTGCGTCTGTTCGAAAATCGAACGTCGCGGCAACACTCGACACCGCCGTGAAATGCACCGGCCGATGGTATCGTGCACGTGCGATATTGAGCAGCAATAGATCTGCTTCGACGTAACTGACGGTCCGGTCATATTCAAGCACGGCGCGATGGGTTGCGAGAGGAGAAAGACATCCGCTAATGCCAAAAACAAATGCTAGGCAGAAACACGGCGGCACGAGTTTGATTGGCAATCTCATAGGCGCGCTTTAAGAAAATGACAGAATTGGCGGAGCTGGATAACCGATGACTTATAGTCATCGGTTACCAGATCAAGCAGATTGTTACTTTTTCATGGGATTAGCCGCGCGCAGTACTGGGTAATACTGCGAGAACACAAAGTCCACGGCATTCGTCTCATGGCATTTATTGCACTCGTCGATTTTGTTCGGCTTTGACACGTCTTTCAGTGGGTACGAATGGCCGAAGCTGTAGAAGCCCCAGTTACCGGGATCTTTCGAGTGGAGCTTGGAATCCTTAACGGAAACTTCAAGTCCAATAAATTCCCCTTGGAAATACCCTGCACCGCTGGCCGCTTCTTTTGCACCAACGCTGACCAATTCTTTCACGATCGCGGTGCCGTCTCGATATTTACCGTTCTTTTCGTAGTACGCAAAACCCTCTGGATCCATGTAGACGTTATGAAACTCAGGGAAATTGGCCTTCCCATCGTTCATATCGTTCGGAGTCAGAGGAGTTCCAATGTACACCCAATGCCGGAAGGCAGAAAATGGCGGCCTTTTCATTTTGCCCTCAGGGGTGTACTCAATCGCACCAGGTATTGTGGACGGGGGAGCGCCGGGGGGAGCACCAGCTGTTGCAGAGCTGAGGCTGCCGACGGTTGACCACAGCATTCCTCCAAGCGCAACACTTGCTGCTAAGACGATACGTACAGTTCGAGTACCACTTGTTTTGTGCATAGAACCTCCCTAAAATTAGACGATGAATATAACGTGCCGTTACATGTACATGTTCGTCGGGCAAAGAACTGTCATCTGAATGACAAAACGACAATAAAATTGCACAAACATTCGCTGCAAAACTGAACGCCTATTAACATGCAAATCCCAGCCTCACTGGCGACAGACTTTCTGATGGTTGCAGGACGTCTCCGAACTGCCCGGCGATACGTGTTAAAGGACAAGGCGCTGATCTCTGGGGCATTCATTCCGGGGAAAGTGCATATCGTCAAGTCCGGATATGTGCGCTTAGGAGCGACCCAAGCAGACGGTCACCATGCCACTCGTGCACTGCTGGGGGAAGCCTCGATCTTTGGAGACCTTCCGTTCTGTCCCGCGAGTTTCGACCAAAACGGAGTTGCCATTGCGAGTGGAGAAACCCACGTTCTCGAACTGGACCGTGTCGCCATAGAGACAGCTGTGCGCCAGGATGAGGCTCTACGCCAGATACTATTAGAGATTTACGCTCTTCAGTTTCAGTTTCTTGATCGTCGACTCCAGTGGCACTTTATCGCACCACTAGAGAAGCGAATTGTGGCGGTACTTCTTGACCTCATGTGTTTTGGAGGAAAGCCCTGCCCACACCATTCAGGGTATGCCCTTGACATCCGGCTGACGCATCAAGATCTCTCTGAGATCGTTCTGGCTGCCCGATCAAACGTGACGCCAATCCTGAACGATCTTCGTGCTCAGAACGTCATTGCCTATTCACGGGCCTACATCTGCCTTCGGTCGCTGGATGCGTTGAGGCAGATCGTCGGAGGAGTTGCCGAGGGACGTGACACCAGCCTTTGGTCGTCTCCGGCACAGTACCCACCCATGTACGCCAGAACAAAATAGGCGCATCCCGTCGCCTTCTGCCTATTCCATGGTGGAGTGGGACGCACTCCTCTTCGTGAACCCCTCAACATGCGTTAGAGCGTCCTTTGCATCGTCTTATCGATACCAAGCCCATGGATGCTTCTGGTCATGTCTGCCCGGCTGTCAACGTGGAGAACTCCCGCGTTGCCATGGACTTGGAACATTAGCGATTAAGCGTCACAATCCCCTGCGGGCGGGAACGATAGTGCACCCCGTCTTGGCTAAGATGCCGTGAGTGCGCAATCGATGGAATCCCATTTTTGTCTAAGAGCAGGCTGTGCAGGATATTGCCCTCTTCGCTCTTGTTCTCATCAGTTTGATTGATCCGTTGGCAGATCACGTAGAGAAACGTCTCCTCTGGAGACAGCGCACATTGGAACGCGGTACTTCCCGGCTGGCTAAACATGCGATTATTGATAAACCACCCCCCTGGGTGAGGAAGTTGCAGTCGGCTGATTTCAACGGGTTTCACCGCGTGTACGCCGGAAATGTCGTAGGTGCTCACTGTGGGGGCTTTGTCATCCTTG
The DNA here is from genome assembly GCA_024760525.1 of Nitrospira sp. Classification (NCBI taxonomy): domain Bacteria; kingdom Pseudomonadati; phylum Nitrospirota; class Nitrospiria; order Nitrospirales; family Nitrospiraceae; genus Nitrospira; species Nitrospira sp. The sequence continues at coordinate 33,083 of CP060500.1, read as the reverse complement.
TCAGACCGTGGAAGATTGTTCACCGTATAGAGACGCGTCCCTTTTTTGTTGGTGAGCAACCAGCAAATATCCTGACCGCTATTTTCAACAGACCCCAAGAACGTCATTTCGCCGTCCTGAGTAAAACGGTAGACACCGAGCTCGTTTCGCGTCACGAAGCCCACATACAGCAATGATTCTGTCGGATGCGCCCAGATACCTAAAGGCATCGACGGAACGCCGTCCATGCCCTTGTACTTGTAGCCGGCATTCGTCTCGGGTAACTGCATACGACCTCGCTCAGTGAGCCGGCCATCTCGCCCCACCTGAAAGACATGGAGTTGCCCCTGCACGCTCGGCTTGGTGCCAGCCAGAAACGATCTCGTTCCTTCACCGTCGAAATCCACATCGACCTGAAAGTCATTGCCAAACCCAACCTGGGGGTTGGACTGGGGAACGTAGACTTGGGTCGGTTTCTGTGAGTCCTCGACATCAATTTTGGATACAAATCGTAACGCACCGGTGTTTTCTACAGTGAACGAGACGTAGCTGGCTTTCGCTGCACCACGCAACGCCTCAATCTGGTGATAGTCCTCATTCCGGTTTGACACGAGCAGCGTCATGCCACTGAGCGAGAGACTATTGGGGGCGACACCGTGCGACGGAAACGGCGATTCCTTCACATGCCGTAACGATCCATCGGGCTGAATATCGAAGACGGCAATGGTATTGCTGTGTGTGTTGACCGTAAAGAGACGCTTCCCGTCCTGGCTGACAATCAGCGGGGTGTCGTTGTCATGTGGGCCGAGCTTGCCATGGGTGTCATTGTTGATGCCCGTGCCTCCTGTATAGAACGGATTTCCTGGCAACGGATCCAGCGTGCCATCATCGTTTCGGTTATAGCCCAACACCGCATTTTGTCCCTCACGGATGTCGTTTGTTTGGATATACAGAAACTGGTTCTGGTGAGTCGTCATATTCAGACCTCCTCTGATTAATGAATCATGCCTGTGTGTATGCGGTCGTCCCTCAAATCGCCATTCTTCCTGTGCGCCACCCTATGACCCACATGTGACCACCAGGGCCATTCTTCTGATGGCCGCCGACTCTCGGCCTTTCCTGGAATCAATGGCTACTGCCATCGATCAGTCGACCCTCAATGCCTGCTTCGGTTGTGTGGACGCACTTCCTCATCTGCTACAAGAGCCGGCCTCGCTCGCGCATAGAAATTTTGTGCAGGGAGATGGCATTGATGCAAAATCGCAACCCTGACGGCTCTGGTCCATCGGGGAACACATGGCCGAGGTGCGCATCGCACACATTGCAGGTCACCTCGATTCGGTGCGTGCCGTGGCTAGTATCCTGATGATAGGCGACGACTCCTGGCGAGACCGGCTGCGTGAAACTAGGCCACCCCGTATGGCTTTGATACTTGGTCGTAGCATCAAAGAGCTCTGTGCCGCAACAAAGGCACTCGTACCGGCCCGGTTCAAACAGTTGGCAGAGCTCCGAGCTGTGGGCCCGTTCGGTCCCCTTCAGACGGGTGATCCGAAATTGCTTGTCGGTCAGCAGTTCACGCCACTGGGCCTCGGTCTTCTCGACACGGCGGGGCGGGGATGGATTGCCGTGTTTGGCCAGGTGCGTCACCTCACTCCATGTGAGGGTGGCAATCGATGGCACATCATGTGCTTTGTGATATTCCTGTCCTTCCATGAATACTCCCTTGGTCGTACAGAGAGTTACACCCTCCGGTACTTTCTTCTACCAGTGGACATCAGAGCGCACAGATCTATGTGCCCTTTCTCCTATGGGCCTGGTCGCTCCGGCCACAATTCTCTAGCTCAACTATTAGGCTGACTGCGCACTGTCATACGTCATTTTCTTTGAACCTGTCTGTCATCTAGATGACCATCATGATCAATATGCGCACATCAGGGGTTTGCGATCATGCCCTCATCCCGCGTCAGCGCGTGACGGCTCTCTTGGGATAAAGACATTGTATTACTGCAGGGTATTGCTGCAGGGCGAGCCAGTTGCTCCTGAGGGCTACCACCAAGCTGAGATGTGATGAGCTCTCGATTAGATAGGAGGGTTACCCAGACAACAGGGCACGATATCTCCAGGAAAATGGACGCGGTATATCACCGAACGTCACCTTGAGGTCTTCTGAGAAATACATATTGCCGGGGTTGCGGCACTTGATATCATTCCTGCCAGAGACCTACCGGGTTTGTCGTCTAGATGACAGAAAAGCGAAAGAGTAAAGAATAGAATTGTGTTGGCATTCTCCCATTTCGTATGTTCGGAATGGAGCTAACAGTCATTATTGATGAAAGGTGGGAATCATGAATCGACTACTTTTCGGAGTTCTTTTTCTTGCATGCGGGGCTATAGGGCTGACCGGATTATCCATTGCAGAACAAGAAAAACCGTTCGCACCGAACGTCGACGTCGCCACGGGAGCTTTGCGCGTGCCAGACAACTACACAGAATGGCCCACGCTCGGTACCTGGGCTCACGCCAACACTGATGAGAAATTGGAAAAAAATGGGCCCGGCCTCCACGAGTATCACACGGTGTATACGCAGCCATCAACGATTGCCCACTATAAGAAGACGGGACAGTTCCCGGACGGCGCGGTGTTGGTGAAGGAACTCTTAAATGCCGAAACGATGGCGATGACCACGGGGCCCGCAGTCGGTCATGCCACCACTCTCAAAGGTTGGTTTGTGCTCGTGCGCGATACAAAGGGACGGTATAAAGATTCCATGGTATGGGGAGATGGGTGGGCCTGGGGTCTCTTTAATAAGGGCGACATGGGTCACTCCGTCACGAAGAACTACAAAGTCGAATGTGTTCCCTGCCACATTCCTGCACGAGGAATGGCTTCGGCCAATGCGGCAGAAGCGGACAAATGGATCTACACCCTTGGCTACCCTATTTTGCAAAAACAATAGCTCAAGACAGATGATCGTGCCGTGACCCTCAAGAGGATGGTTGGCGGAAGGCAATGTCTCATCCATTTTCCTCATGATTGTGCACATTCAATTTGACAACACCTATGCCAGGGAACTCGAAGGCACGTATGTTCCCTGGCAACCTACCAAGGTCCCTTCGCCAAAGCTTCTTCGATTGAATACGAACCTAGGCGTTCAGTTGAACCTGTCGATGGAAGTGCTGAATAGCCCAATGGGCAGTGCAATACTTTCCGGGAATGAAATTCCAGCCGGCGCAACGCCTATTGCCCAAGCCTACGCAGGCCATCAGTTTGGGAACTTCGCTCCACAACTCGGCGATGGTCGGGCCTTGCTCCTGGGTGAGGTATTGGGGGAAGACGGCCGTCGTAGAGATCTGGCCTTTAAAGGATCGGGGCCGACCCCCTTTTCTCGCGGTGGAGATGGGAAAGCGGCGGTGGGCCCGGTGCTCCGGGAATACCTCATCGGAGAATTCATGCATGCCATGGGTATTCCGACCACTCGCGCACTCGCCGCGGTCTGGACAGGCGAACCAGTTTTTCGTGAGCGTCCGTTGCCGGGGGCTATATTGACCCGCGTCGCGGCCAGTCATCTGCGAATTGGCACCTTTGAATTCTTCGCGGCGCGTGAGGAACCACGCCAGGTACAACGACTCGTGGACTATGCGATCCGACGGCACGATCCTCAGCTCACCGACCATCCTCATCGGTATCAGGAATGGTTCCGGGCCGTGGCTGACCGACAGGCGAGTCTTGTCGCTCGCTGGATGTTGGTCGGTTTCATCCATGGCGTGATGAATACAGACAACACGACGATCTCCGGCGAGACCATCGATTACGGACCCTGTGCGTTTATGGAGGCGTACGACCCACATGCGGTGTTTAGTTCAATCGACTCGCAGGGTCGGTATGCCTATCACAACCAGCCGCACATCCTGCGATGGAATTTGGCACGTCTTGCCGAAGCCATTGCTCCGTTGATGAATACTGTTTCCGGCAAACCTGTCGTCCACCCGCTCATCGAGGTCCTGGAAACTTTTCCGGCTCGCTACCACGACTATTGGCTTACAGGCCTTCGGAAGAAGCTCGGCCTTTCCACGAGCGAGCAAGGGGACGACGCGCTCGCCGAGGAATGGTTGGCATTGCTCCACACACAAGGCGCCGATTACACGCTCGCCTGGCGATACCTCGCCGACGCAGCGGAGGGGAACGTCCGTCCGCTTCAGGCCATGTTTCATGAGCCTTCAGTCCTCTCGTTGTGGCTGAAGCGGTGGCGCATGCGTCTTGATCGTGAGTGCGTTGGAGCGGAGGCACAGGCTGCATCTATGCGGCACACAAACCCGCTGTACATTCCACGGAATCATCGTGTTGAGGAAGCGCTGACCGCTGCTACAGACCATGCTGACCTTGCACCATTCGATCGGCTGTTGAAAGCCGTGACTCGACCGTTTGATGAAGATCCGGAGCTCCATGCCTATGTCGCCCCCGCACCTACTGAAGTGACGGCCTGTTATCAAACGTTCTGCGGTACGTGAGGACAGCGCTCTCTTTATGGTGGAGTCCATGCTACCTGTTATGTCTGTGGGGTACAGAATGGTCATGTGTTTCTCGATAGGCCAAAACCGTCAAAACTTCAATGCTTCATCATTTGAGTCTCTTAGAGCAATGAACGCCGAATTTACGTTTGCTTGAAAGAGATGAGGAGCATCAGATGAGTCAGATGGAGACGACCATACTAGCTGGCGGCTGTTTCTGGGGCATGCAAGATCTCATTCGCAAGCTGCCAGGGGTGCTCTCGACTCGGGTGGGCTATAGCGGCGGCGATGTGCCGAACGCCACCTACCGTAACCATGGAACTCACGCAGAAGCCATTGAAGTGGTGTTTGACCCTGGCAAGCTGACTTTCCGCAGTCTACTTGAGGTGTTTTTTCAAATCCACGACCCCACCACGTTGAATCGCCAGGGCAACGATGTAGGCCCGTCGTATCGATCGGGAATTTACTACACGTCAGAGGTGCAACGTCGCGTTGCGGAGGAAATGATTGCAGATGTCAATAGATCGGGGGTCTGGCCTGGCAAGGTAGTCACAGAGGTTCGGCCCGCAGGCCCATTTTGGGTGGCGGAACCTGGGCATCAGGATTATCTCGAGCGAAATCCCCACGGATATACGTGCCACTTTACAAGATCTCATTGGAAGGTACCGCCTCGAGCGGTTTCTTGATAAGAAGGATCATGTCATTCCGTGTGAGGGGACTTGCGGCAATCATCGAGTCATTCTATCCGAAGCCTGAGAGGGCCGGGCATCCGCCGGTGGGTGTCGAATGCACGCTCCGCATCCATTGCCGATCATGATCGGGAGGTGGCCCTGAAGGACCACAAATGGAAAGTTCCACGGAGATCAACGATCACCCTGAGGACTGATTTAGGTCGAAGGTGCTCGGGCTCAACAGAATACCTACACAGGCTTCTGTAACAAAAGGAGTGCGCGATGAATTCAATGAGGACACAACTGAACATGATAGCAACAATGGTCGTAATCATCTGGATAATGCCGTTCACCCAGCAGGCCACAGCGGGCGACTCCGAGGGAGGGCTGAACAGCTCCTGCGTCCAGCCGAGGAAAACCGCCACCGCTCCGGAAGACATTTTAACTAAGCCGAACCCGTTTCCTGCCTCCAGCGATGTCCTCCAGGCAGGAAAAGGACTGTATCTCCACGATGCGAAGCCCATGGCCTGCGCGCTGTGTCACGGCAAGCGGGGAGAGGGGAAAGGATCGGTCAGCGGCGGAATGATGCCGCCAGCGCGCGATTTCACATGCAGTGCCATGATGCGTGAGATCTCTGACGGGCAACTGTTCTGGATCACAAAACACGGTTCTTCAGGCACAGGGATGATGGCCTTCCCGGATTTGTCAGACGAGGAAGTGTGGCAGCTTGTTCACTATATGAGAAGCCTCGCCAAATGAAGTCCCCTTACATACGTAATTCAAGGCTTCGTCTGATACGAAGCGAACCCTGATCGGGTTTCGGCAACCTTAGCGGTTCAAGGAACCTCGAAGCCAAACCCACGGGGGAAAGTCTTGCCGCTCGGCTACCCACAGCTCCCCATCAGGTATCCTGAAGACCATGTTTGCTCCCCTGAAGCCAAGTAACAGCGATTGATTTCAGTGGGAGCACTCCCATCGAGATACCAGAACTTTCTATTTCTTGTCGTAAACATGACGGAGATCTGTTTACCCGCCATGTAAAGTGCGAACCAGGTCCACGACGCCAGATTTATCTATTACAAGTAAACAGGGGGGCATCGCACGGAACATCACTGCCTGTTAGGCATCTCCAGTGCACTAGATCTGATGGGCAATCGAACATCGGCGCAGAAGTTGTGTGTGTGTTCAACCAGTCGTCTGAGACCCTCGCCAGATCCCAGGGGCAAAAGTTCCGACATCCAAAAAACGCTTTGAACACAAATTGGTGACACACGTGAAAATACAATTCACTACATGGTGTGGGTGGCCGTTCCTCGTTGTGTTGTTGCTGTGTTCCCAGGTCAAGGCTGAAACCGACATGAGTCTGGATGCCTCTGATATGAAGGATATGAAGATGGATGTCGAGTCTGAATCAGGATGGCACGTCGGCGGAGAAATGAACGCGTTTTACACCGACGACGTCGCGCTGTTCTCGGCCTCTCAACGATTGTCGCTGCAAGAGGATCCCACACAGCCGGTCATTCAGACCACCGGCCAAGGTTCGAGCGGAGTGTTTGAACCCGTTGCTCACATCACGCGATCGTTTCAGTCGAGCTGGGGAAAAACGGACCTGACGGCACGGGCACAAGGCTTTGTGTTTACTGACCAGACCGCATTTTCTCATGGTACCTATGGACTGCAGCTGACTCAAACACTACCACGAGAGACGGTCTTCCGGATGCGGTATCACTACGGTCCGCACCTCTTCTTGGGCAATCACGGTCCCGGCGAATTACGATCATCGGATCGTGGGGGAGAGTACGTAACGACACACTTTGGAGCAGCAGAACTGGAGCGTAAACTACTCGAGAATGTCACCATTCGCGGGTTAGCCCGATACGGAGACCGATCGTACAACGAGAGTTTTGCACACCGGAATACTCGCTTTTGGACCCTTGGGACACATGTCATGTGGGAAATCAAGCCGGGAATCGGATTGTTGGTCGGATACCACTACGAACGAGGGCTGGCTGACGGGAGACACAATCCACAAATTGGAGAGGACATCTCCTATGTCACACACTATGTCGAAGCGGAGCTGGAGGCGCGTGTCACGGATGAACTCACCCTGATCGGGGGCTTTGATCTTGAGCGAACCAGCTACACGTCTGGCTTGCCTGGTGATGACTTTCTTGGCGCGCGCGAAAAGATTTACCAGGGGGAAGTGTTGGTACGATATCAGCTTACCGAGGCACTCGCGCTTTCGGTCGGCTATCTGCACGGACGATGGAAACTCAGCTATGAAGACGAAGCAGCCAGAATAAACACCGTGACAGTCGGTAGCCTGTTTCGATTTTGATCGCATGGCTTATGTCTGACCCTCTTCCCCTGCGATAGGCTGACCGTCTCCTAATTTCACAGGCCTCTGTAGGAGGACGAGCCTGATGAAATCGGGCCACATTATGCATTGCAGTAGCCGAGGTACTAGAATCTGCTTTGAAAATGGAGGCCTAAGCCATTGCGATTGTTCACGCTGTATCGTTCTCCATACACCACACACCACCGTTTGCGAAGATCCAAGGCTAGCATTTTCATAACACAGGGTGAGCCAATCGCTCATCATACGGTTTGGCAGAGTGACACCGTTCGCTTCTTCATCAGAGAGTTCTGTGGGATTTGATCAAATAGTCGGTAATCTCGGCATGATCTCTGTATTCGGCTTTGTCATCTCCATGACAGATATTTCCTCGATAAACATCTACAGATGCCTATGTAGTTTTCGTAGGTTCCAAATCAAGTTTTCTAAAGGGGGTATGTCATGGCTATAACAACGAGTGCACGGACAGCATATAAGGTCTTGGTCGTATCAGCAGCACTTGGAGGTCTGCTTGTGTCAGTAACCGGCAGTCCTCGATCTGCTACAGCCGGTTCCCCCCCATCTACACAAGCGGGGAGTCAGAAAACTCTCTATGAACGCCTCGGTGGGTACGACGCCATCTCAGCTGTGGTCAGTGACTTTGGGAACCGGCTCTTTGCTGATCCCAAACTGGCGTCATCCTTTGGAGGATTGCCACCTGACAGACAGGCGCGTTTCAAACAATTGAACGTGTTAATGGTCTGTGCAGCAACCGGTGGCCCCTGTACGTATATCGGGCGGGCTATGCCAGCCACGCATCAGGGAATGAAAATCACAGATATGCAATTTGATCAGGTGGCCGCGCATCTCGTGACCACGCTTGACAAGTTCAAGGTGCCACAGCCTGAGATGGGTGAGCTTCTTGCAATTATCGGCGGGCTACGTGGAGACATTGTGGGGAAATAGCTTCTAGCCGGCGACAAGGGTTGAGCGACATGAGCGCTCAGCCCTTCTTGTCGGGATCTCCACCTCCGGCCTCTGCGTTTCCCTTGCCAGCACTCCTTGAGGCCTCTCAACCGTGTCTGGCCCCCCAATCGGATGCACAATGATCACAGACGCTCGCGAGGCACGGAGAGAACAGCAAAAAGATCTGAGCTGTCACCTTGTATTCATCCCGTCGTCCCCATTTTCTGGAGATGACCTTGTGGGCAAGTCGCGTTGGACGTACGAATGACTGCGCATCATGGCCCCTTCAGCATGTTGCCTAGTTTTTAGGCGTCCGCTGTGGCAGAAGCAGACCACCACTTGTGGTAGGAACGTGGGATTTTCCGCATGTGTCGACATGCGTCATCTGCTCAGAAGGATAATCGACGGGAATGGGGATAGGACTTTCGCTGTCGCCTCACAACGGCCAGCCCTGATCTGCAAAACTATAGAGACGGTCATCACCGAGAATGAGATGGTCGAGCAGCCTGATGCCCAGTAAGTCTCCCGCTTCCCGCAGTCGTGTGGTGAGCGTCCGACTTAGCCATGTCACCAGGACATCTCGGCGCGGGCCCCACAGAAAGGCTCATGAGGAAAGACGGGGTTGTGGGATTAGAACCGGGAATCAATTTCCGGGGCCGACAGATGCTCGACAATGTCCTGATCGAGTACGGCACGATTGTCGTAGTAATAGGACAGGGCATCATAAATTGATGCGAGACTGAGGTGAGGATAGTGCGTGAGTAGCTCTTCCGGAGTCTGCCCGTGATGCAACGCGTAGATCGCAATGGTTCGCACGGTGATGCGCGTTCCTTCAATACACGGGCTCCCACCACAAATGTTTGGATCGCTTGTGATATGAGGGTGAACCACTGTAGGCATGCCCTCAGTGTAGTCCATGCGAATTTGCCTCCGCAAGCTTGAGTTGCAATTCTTGCAATTCTACGAGTGCCACACCACGTCCAGCTGACCAGCATACAGATCGAAGAGGTTGGGCATAAGCAAAATGGACAGGTGTCGCGTCCGCTGGCCCGCAACGCAGACGTTCTGGGTGATGTGATTGTGATATGGTCTGGTGTTCAATAAGCGGCAGCGTGGTCTTGCAAAGCTCGTCTGCGATCACAGAAGCCATGCAGGTCTTCTCGTCCGCGTTTTCGAGCCAGGATAGTGACGGTCTGCGTGATATCAGTCGGGATGCGGAACCCCTTCGGCTCGTTGGCAAGGGTCGAGACCTCATCACTGTCCTATATAGGACAAGGGTCTTGTAAGTCGTTGTAAAACCATGCTACTCATTGGACGGTTCTGAAGTGTCATCTTGTTGATTTTTCTCAGTTTGGTCGGTCCTCTCAAGGCTTAAACACGGGTTCAAATCCCGTTGGGACCACCACCACTGAACCGTTCGACCCGTCCGTTCTGCCACGGACAGCCGGGCTGAATACGCTGCTGTCCAATGCCGAGCAGCCAGAGGCCGAATCGAAACCAGCGGGAGACCAGCACGGTCTCATTGTCGGTCCGCACGAATTGTGGTGGTCCGTATCGTTTCACCGCCTGCACTAGTCCAGTTCTTGGAGTAGCCGAAGCGACGACTTATCCGCCAACCGCTGCAGTCGGAGACAGGCCCGGCTGCCATGATCCAGAACCGCCAGGGCGAGATGTGTGCGGCCATCGGAATCCGTCTTCGCGAGCAGATCACAGCCCCAGATGCGATTGCGCCGCATCGGCCTGGGCACCCGGTGTTTCATCTTCCGTCGGGCTTCATAGATGAGGTATTGATGCCGTCGGCATAGGTCCGCCACATAGGTCTTGCTGACCGTCATCTGTCTGCGTGATCTCCAGCGCCGATTGAAGTGATGCGCGATCGTCCGGCAGCCTGCCTGCGGCATCAAGGCTTTGAGGTGCAGGACTTCCTGCTTCACCCATCGCGGTTTGGGCTGGATCGGCTGCAGTCGTGCGCCCGGTCTGTCCAAGTAGATCGGTCGCCGCCGCCGTCGGCGCCCCACACCGCTCCCATTGAATCACCAGTGCCATAGCCAAATCACACTCGCGCGTAGCCATCTCCAGAGCTGCTCAATGGTGCCCTCCGTCTCCACCGATGAAGGGCAGTGCACACCCGAACAGACCCCCGAAGCGCCATCCCCATTTTTGGGGGGACACATCTGGAGGGACACACATGTGGGAGTCAGGGATTGGGGCAGGGAGGGAGCACATCTCGGTAGCTGGCCGAGGTAGTAGTTGTGAGCCAGAGGCTGATCCGATCAGGGTGCTGAGCGTCTGCCGTTGCGCGGGTTGGTCGACTTGGATCAGTCGCCTCAGCGCGCCTTTGTGGCGAAAGGAGACTGTAAAAGCCTCCACGATATGGAAACGATTGGATCAGATCGTATGCGTGCAAGTGGTGGACACTTTGAGTAAAAGCGGGAGACCAGTTGCCAGACAGAGCGTGGTCAATCGCGCCCTGATCACTCGTTAATACACTGATGGTCGCAGCTGGAGCATGGACCGAAATGGATACACATGTGTATCACTGTTGATATATGCATCGAGAGGATCAATATCGATGCAAAGTGGGTTTCTTGGGAAATCGCGTCAGTTACCGATATGGTACGCATGTTGCTCAGCAGAGAGTTGCTGAAATGTCTGGGTGACAGAAGAATTGTACGGAGCGATCGTACCACCCGCTTCAGTGACCACATCGAGAGGGGCTCGTGCGCCAGGCCCCCGAGACAAAGACTGACAGTACAGATGGCACCAGCGATAAGAGCATCCGTTCACATTCTTCCGTGCCCATGAGTACTCAGTAGTCAGCAATCATGACAACAACACGAAGGAAGACGGGACTTCTCTGGGTGCTCCCGATGCTCCTGATGCACGTGACTGATGGTCCGCGTGTGGCGCGGGAAGTGGCGCTGGGCACGTGTTTGCGACGAGGCACTGGTCATTTGGCCAGCTTGAAACAGCGGGTCGTGTTTCGCCATAGTCCGAGTTCGTAAGTAAGCCGAGTAGTCGGGAAGCACAGCGGTACGGTAATGAGGCAGTCAGGCGATCAGGACGCATGGGCGGAGCGGGCGCGCGCGGATGCCGGTCATGGCGTGGTTCAGATTCATCAATTGGCTGCGGTCTGTCTGAGCGGTGCGGAGCTGGCGCAACGCGCGATGGATGTGGCGATGAACGTTTGTCGGTCGGTGGAGACTGGGGTGTCGGATATTGTGCTGGCCCGCTGTTTTGTGACGGGTCAGGCTGAGGCCATGGGTGCGTCGGGAGAACGGGCTGCACCATATCTGGTGCTCGTGGCCTCGGCTGGTGAGGCGGCACAGTGTGCGGATGCGGCGTGCTCTGGTTGGTCCGAGGGAGTCCCTATAATGAGGCCTCAGTTCGTCACGCAATTCCCGATGCTGGCGGACTTCTTGGACCAGGTCAGTCTGCCCGCGAAGACCGGAGAGGGAGCGTCCATTCGCGACAGACAAGCGGTGAGTAGCCGATGCACGGTGATGGCGATTCCGATGGCAAAGGGGCATCCGCGTCTCCCGGAGTACCAGGACTTTGTCGATCGCTATGCGATTCGATCGGTTGTGGGGTGTAGTGGCGTATGCCCTGATGGCCAGGGTTGTGTCACCGTGTTTTGGCTCCGTGCGTCGGCGTCCGAAGACATGGTGGAGTGCTTGCGCCTGTTGATGGAGGCACTGCATCTAGCATGGGGAACCATGACCGATCGCCTCGCGCGTCCTGCCCGGCATGTGGACACGGCGATGCTGGAGGAGTGGGTCGAGGTATATGGGAAAACGATTGACGCGCAGGGGCGCAGTCTCCGGAAGACCGAGGAACGGATGCACCAACTGGCGAAGCAGATTGTGACGGTGCAAGAGGGAGAACGAGCGCGGATTGCGCGGGAACTTCATGATCATGTGGTCAGCCGGCTGGCTGGCATTGGGTTCACGTTACACGCCGTGGTCCAGGTGCCGCCACAGACGAACGAGGAGCTGCTGGGGGCTCTGCGGGAGATTTTGGTGGAGATCGATGGCTTGGGGGCCTCGGCGCGCTCGCTGGCGTTTCGTCTTCATCCGGTGGTCTTGGACCGTCTGGGGCTCTCGTTGACGTTGCATCGGTTGATCGACGAGTGCGAACGGCAGAAGGGGTTACGCATCACTCGGTCTGTCTGTGAGCTGCGGCAGCCATTGGCGTCGCTGGTGGCCGCGGTGCTGTATCGCGTGGCGGAGGAAGCGTTGCAGAATATCGTGAAGCATGCGGGGGTGCAGGATTGTGTCGTCACCCTGGGTGTGCAGGAGGGCGAGCTGGAGTTGTGTGTGGCGGATCGGGGGCGTGGATTTGCCATGAGCCAGAGCAATGTGGGGAGTGCCGGGTTGGGGTTGCTCAGTATGGCGGAACGCGTGCGGCAGATTCATGGCCGTTTGGTGATTCAGAGTGCTCCGGGTGAAGGAACGATGGTGATCGTTCGGGTGGCCTTGCCGGATGGTGATGGTATTGGGAGGGGATGATGCGGGTCGCATTGTGCGATGACCATCAGATGATGATCGAAGGACAACGCCATGTGTTGGAGGCGATGGGGCATGACGTGGTGGTGACGGCGGGCAATGGACGCGACTTGCTCCGGCAGGTGCAGAACGGAGCGGTGGTAGATCTGGCGATTGTGGATATCAGCATGCCGGTCTTAAATGGGATGGATACCGTTTCGCAACTCGTGGCGCTGTCGCCGAAGACCAAGTGCATTGTGATGTCGATGTACGAGGATCCTGCACGGATTACCGAAGCGCTGCTGTCAGGAGCCAAAGGCTATCTGAGTAAAGCGACCGATCCGCAGGGTTTTAGCGAGGCAGTCCGGATGGTGACGGCTGGACAGTCGTATATCAGCCCTGGCTTGGGTTATGAAGTAGTCTTGCATGGTGGCAAGCACGTCGTTGGAGAACGGGTTATGTCGGCGCGTGAGCGGGAAGTGCTCCAGTTGATTGCTGAAGGATGTGGCGATAAGGAGGTTGCCCAAGAGCTCGGAATAACACCACGGACGGTACGATTCCATCGGGATGTCTTACGACGGGACTTTGGCTGTCCGACGACGGCTGACCTTGTGAAGTTGGCTATCCGCCATGGTTTGACAGAGTGTTGATAGAGGAAGCGGGGCGAGGTGGCTGGCAGTCAGCCGTTTGGCTGTGACATGCCGGAGCGCGCCGCGACCGTTGCGTTGTTGGATCAGAATCGCCACCCGCTTGGGCGTCATATTCACGATGTAACCAGGGATGCGATACCGGGCCTCCCCGGTTTTGGTCACGCGCGCAATCCAGAAAATCGCTTGCCCGATGGTAAATGGGTTGGAGCTCATTGTTTGATGCGCGGCGTATTGTAGTGTCCGCCCTCGATACATATTACGAATTGAGCTCCGTGGCAACCGGGACAATGGCCTTAAGGGAGACTGTTCAGATGGGCCATCATGTAGTGGGACTGCCGGTTACGCCGCGGCTTATGAGGTGAGGGTGAGTGGCATGATGATGTGTTTGAATTGGGTTGTGCGATCAGGGGTTGTCAGGACGCATGGTGTCTGAGGCGATTCCATGTATAGCTGACAGTGCTCTCCCGGCATGGTTTCTAGGGCATCGAGGAGATACTGCGCGTTGAATCCTGCCTTGAATGGCTGTGTCGAAGTTGGAGTTTCGAGAGTTTCGGTGGCTTCTCCTACATCGACGTTGTGTGCATGCAGAGTCAGATGATTGTCTGCAATGGACAGTTCCATCGGTTTGGTGTCTTTCCCTCCAATCACTGAGACTCGTCGAATCGAATCTTCCAAGACGGTTTTCGAAACAGTCAGTCGCGCCGTGGTCAGCGTGGGGATGATCCTGTCATAGGCCGGGTAACTGCCGTCGAGCAGCCGGCTTGTCAGGAGATAGTCGCCGATCTGAAAGCCTGCGAGGGATTGGTTGGCTCCGATGGCAATGAGGGGTGGTTCTTTATCCGGGATAAGTGTTTGCAGAACCTTCCCGGCTTTTTTCGGGATGAGGAGGTGCCGGGTGTCATGGTGGCGTGTGAGCCAGGTGCCAGTGTTTTGTTGTGTGATGACAAGGCGATGACCGTCTGTACCGACGATTTGGAGCGTTGGGGAGGGAGCGTTGGAAATGGTCAGCTTGATGGCGTTCAAGATGTAGCGGCCGTCCGCCTCGCCGACGGCTGGGAGAGTTTCCGTGAGTAGCTGTGACAAGTCCTTGGCGGGGAGGCTGAAGATGAAGGGATCAGGGAGCGGGGGGAGCGCTGGGTAGTCTTCAGCCTTCATGCCGTTGAATTTGGCCTTGGCTTTTCCAGAGGTGATGGTGATGTGGTGGTCGTCATCGATGGACCAGCGGATGGTGTCGGACGTGAGTTCTTTGATGAACTCATAGATTGGGGCGTCAGGAATGAGGAAGGCGCGTTCTTCCATGAGGGGAATGGGAAGGGTGCGTTGGAGACCGAGTTCGAGATCGGTCGCAGCGAGCCGAACCCCGGTGTGGCTTGTGGTGACGTGGATCATGGTAAGTGGCGCAGAGGCGTTTTTGCGGTCAAGAATGCTGTGCATGAGTTTGAGGGTCTGAAGCAGGGTGGTGCGTGGGAATTCAATGATCATGATGCTCCTTGTGTCAGTACGCTATTGGGATGGTGGTGGTTAACACTCAATAACAACGAAACGACCGTAGTTGGGGCCTGGAGTTAAATCGAAGGCTCGGATTTCAGGGACATACTGTTCGATGGTGCGGTGGTGTGTACGTTCTTCTGGTCCGTCTTTGGTCTGGACCAGATCGATGATCGGAGGGAGTTCTTTGGTGATTTTCCTCGCCCGTCCTTTGATGATCCATCGGAGGTTGTTGTGTTCGATGACGGTGTTGTTGTAGAGGCCGGCCGAGATGAGGCGAGTTAAGTGTCCCTTGCGAAGCGGCAGGAGGGGATTGATCACTTTATGTTGATCGAAGGTGAGCAGTTCTGTGATATGGCGATCTTGCCAGAGTCCATGGTCATGGGCTTCGGCATAGATGTCAGCCGGATCGATCCAGTCACTGGAAAAGGTGATTTCGCCTCGAATGAGTAGTGAAGGAATGGTGTAGCGAGGCGCAGTGTCGACCGGGAGAATGGGGAGGTTGTTCGTGCGCAAGAGGCGCCAGAGTTGACGTTTGACGGTTTCGGATGGGTTGGGGGTGCGAACCCGTTTCCCAATGAAGACGGTTTGGCGAAAAGCCTCATATTCTTCCGGTGGGAAGCGAAAGAGGCTGACTTCGCGGTAGTAAGTGCTGAGATAGTAGAGGACTTTTTCGGTGTATTGATGCTCTTGAATAATGTAGATCAGGAGCCCCTCTGGTTGCAGAGTCGGGGTCCAGCGTTTCAGCCAGAGATATTCCGTACGTTCGCCTTGTCCAGCGAAGTCATAGGGGGGATTGAGGAAGAGGCAGGAGAAGCTGTCTCGCGAGACCTCGCAGAGATGGGCGTCCGAGTGCAGGATGGTGGCCGGTGCCGTACGGCATTGAGCGGCGCGTTGTCGGTCGAGTTCGATTCCATAAGGGCTCAGGTTCCATGCTTGAGCGAGGTAGTGAAGGGGAATGCCGTTGCCGGCGCAGGGGTCGAGGAGTCGTCCTAGATGATGCGCGGGGTTGGCGATGAGGGAGCTGACAGAGGAGAGGATACGAGGTGGAGTCGGATAGAATCCGGAAATGCTTCTGCCGGCGATGTGCATGAAGTGTCTGTCCGTTAAAGGTGAAAGAGATGGTGTGTCCGGGTTGATCCCGATAATCCGTTATGCCGCTACTTGAGGAGCGGCCTCTGTGGTGGTGCGTAGGTAGGCCTGTAGCCATTCAATGATGGCCTCGGTCTGGGGATGGAATTCCCACGCCATGCAGTTATAGGTGTGGAGCGGGCGGACCCATTGGTGTTGCTGTGCAGCGGTCCAGAGCGGAGTCGCCCAATCTTTGAGAATGGGGCAAGAGAGGACTCGATCAAGGATGGCCACGAAGTTGAGCGGTGGCGTCTCGGCTCTGTGGTGTCGCTGCAGAATGTACGCTTTCGTGTCATGTTGAATGCCGACGGAGGTGCCGAGTTGAGGGAGCCAGAGCGCTGCGACAGCGCCAGAGGGGAGTCGTTTGTGTACGAACGTAAAGACGGAGTCCGCTTGTTTGGGCCAGTGGATGTCTCCGAGTCCGGTGATCTTGACGGTGAGCCCGATACTCAGCGCAGCTCGGAGGGCTTTGATGGCGTCTGGTTGTCCGGCGATGGACAGCATGCAGACTTCGTGTGTGTTAGGGGTGACCGCATAGGATTCGACAATGGCGTCGTATCCTTCTGTGGAGATGCGAATGAGGTTATCAGTGGTCATCGTGTTAGGCCGCAAAGAGGTTGAGTTGGATGTTGGCGTCATGGTTCCGCTTGCTGGTTTTGGTCGTTGGCTGAATCAATAGTGGCAGCTCAGGCGGTGTATCCTGGTACGTCTGCGCACTGACAGGCTCTGGAATGTCCGGCGTGTCGCTGGCCTGATCTTGTTGATAGTGCGTTGCCAGCTGGGCAAACATGGTTTCCGCGCTGAGGACCGAGGCGTTGCGATCCAGGACTTGTTTGACGAGCTGGGTCATCAGGTCATCTGGTTGCTGATATTGGTTGAGTCCTTCCGCGGTGAGATCCCCTTCGGTTTTGAGGCCTTCGTTGATGCCTGCGGCGACGAGTGCCCAGGCATGTTCTTGCACACTGCCTTTGTAGAGAAAGTAGTGCACATAGACCGGGCGGGTTTGCTTGATGCGCCACGAACGACGTGAGGCTTGGCGCACGAGGTACGTGGAGTAGTCGACTTCGATCCAGGCGATGGTGGGGTAGTCGAGTAAATCTAAACCGGTCGATACCAATTTGGGGTTGCAGATGAGGGCGTCGAGGCCTTTCTTGGTGTGATCGGTAATCCATTTCATGCGTCGTTCTGGGGTGACGGCGGAGGTCAGGATCAAACTGCGAAGGCCGGCGGCCTCAAAGAGTCGTTGCAGGCGTGTTGTGATGTCTTTGGTTTGCGTGTGGGTGCAGTAGACGAGCACGCGTCGTCCTTGTGCACGCTCGCGGAGAATGAGATCGATGAGGGCCTGTTCCTTGGGAAGCACGACGTCTTCTGGAAGCGGGTCTAACGTAAAGACGGGAACGCCGTCGCGATTGGTGATGGTTTCGCCTTGGGTGGCGCGATCTGGGTAAGCCAATAATGCTTGGACGAGGCTGCTGAAGAGATGTCCATCCTTGTTGCGTCGGGCAATGGGAATGAATTGGCGAGCCGCATTTTTGAGCCGTTCGTAGTTGTCGTGTAGTTGTGAAGAGAACTGGCATTCTTGCACGTGTTCTGTGTAGGGCGGGAGTGCGATACCAAGATCTCGTAACTGAAAGAAGGCTGTGTTGGAGACCAGGTGGGGAATGATCTGCGGGGAGATGCCGGGGCGTTCGCGAACGGTGACATGGACGCGCCGTTTGGATTCTTTGCCGACGAGCAGCACCCGGTGGATGTCTTCTTCGGTCGTGCGGGTTTCCCATGTGCCGTACAAGTCCACCCACCGTGGTTCGTCGGTGTGTTTGAAGGCGGCTTTGAGTGCCGGATTCATGCGCCACAAGATGTGAAAGATCGAGGTGGACTTTCCGGACGTCAGGGTGCCGGTGAGCGCGAGGGCGCGTCGACATTTTTGGACCAACAGGCCGAAGGCGAGCCCCTGGGCACTCCCAATCGATTTTTCTTCCTGCACTTCATCGACCAGGATGAGATCAAACAGTCGGGGATGCTTTTTCCCAAGGTAGTCGGCCAGGGCGACGCGCCGTGGGCCGTTGGGATCGTAGGTCCAGAGCGGGCTCTGACATGCGGTGCAGTGTGTTCCTGGCTTGAGGCTCCTGGGGGTTTGTGGGATGCCGTCCTTATCGTCGATGCGGATGCCGCACTGGGGGCAATGGAAATGATGAAAGGTACGTGTATCAATCCGGGTGACCTTGGGGTTGATGGCGCAACGCTTGGCGTAGCTGAGTTTTGCTCGCTCGCGACTGAGAATGCCGAAGAGCGGCCAGCGTCCGTCTGTCGGGAGGGTGGCGAACTGGAGCACATCGGTGATGCTCCGCAGAATGGCTGCATGGGCGCCCGGAAGGAGCGTCTGGATTTCGTCTTTCCATTTCCCGACCAAGTGGGGTGGGGCAAAGATCAGGGTCCGATGAGAGCGGAGCAGGGCGGCGACGGCGGTGCCAATGCGGGTCTTCCCGGTGCTCATTTCCGCTGAGCAAATGGCGCTGTTGTGGGTGTGGAACGCATGAGCCAGCGCGGTGGCCACGTTGGCTTGGGCCGGATAGAGGGGTTCGCCAAATTGCCGCAAGGTCGGACGCGCGGCCTCAAGGACTTCAGGGGTAAATTGCGGGGTGAGCTGATTGGCGGTGGTCGTGCAGAGTGCATCGGAGAAGGTTTCAAGAAAGTGCGCGAGCGGGACGGTGATCGGCGTGGCGTGTGACACACAGCCTCCTCATGGTCTGTACAAAGGGAATGTGGGACGGGTCAGTGCGTTACGGGCGATGGGTTGTCGGCGTATGGACTGTGCCCTGTCGTTCGAGTGCTTGGAGCGTGATGGGCATCGGATCGTGCAGGAGGAGCTTGTGGAGATCCTTGACCTTTGCGTGAGTATGGTGACGGACTTCGACGACGCGATGGCCAGCGTCTACTAACATCGTGCAGGCTTTGTGCTGCGCGGTTTGTCCAGGAGTCTGTCCGCGCTGTGGTTTCCGTTGGTCATTATCCAGAGCGAGGTAGACGGTCTTGGGCTGGAGTTGGCGGACGCATGGGAGTAGCTGGTCAATCAGGTTGATGGAATTCAGCGCGCAGAGAGAGAGCTGATGCTGGAGTAACTGGTTGCCGGCGAGGCAATCGAGCACGCTTTCGGTCACGAGTAATCCTGGCGAGGGACGTCGAATGACCCAGAGGGTTTTGGGCCCGAACGTCCGTCGTCGGTAGAGCTTGGGTTTGGTTGTTTCGTCGAGGGCCCGACATTCGAGGGCGGTCATCGTACGCGGATTGGCTGACGGTGTTGGGATGCCAAGAAATGGCAGTGTCACGCCGTCCGCATCGACGGTGATGTCGAGATACACGATGCCGAGTTCTTGTGGGAATGCCAGGTGACGGTGAAGGAAGTATTGATGGATCAGAAACGTGCGTTCGGGAGTCATAGCCTCGCGCCATCTGCAATACAGGCGCCTGATGTCGTGTGGTGTCAGGACCGGCGGCGCAAGGTCTTTGCGTACTGGCTGCGTGGATGCTGCCGCGCCGAGCAGGTCTTTGACGGCGGTTTGAAAATCGACTCGTTTTAAGCCCATCACAAGGTCAATGCCATCGCCATGGGTATCGCGAGCCCAGTCGATCCATTTCCAGGCGCCATCGACGTAGGACACGGTAAACGAGGGGTTACGGTCTTCCCGAAGCGGAGAATGAAACAGCGCTTTGTGGGGTTTGGCGTAGACCGGTTGGTGGCCAATGGCGCACAGGTAGCGGATGAGGTCGATTTGTCGAGCCTGCGTGACGAGCGTCTCATCTAATTTGGGCATAGGTTTATCAATAAGGGATTGGCCTGTTGCTGCGAATAGCGCAAGGCATAGCGGGAGAGCTTGTCGTGGAAATTGAGGAGCAAGGACTCCAGTTCGGTTTCGTTGAGCATCAGATGATCGACCAGCGGCAGATTCAGCAGTTGCCCGGCCAGTGAACATTGGGCGGCATAATTCAGTTGATCGTCAGTCGGGGTAAAGGCGCCTCGTCGAATCCGCGGGTGTGACGAGACGAGAATCAGTCGGTTCGCGCGTTGCGTGAAGGCGATCTTGAACACGTCCTGGGGTGTCGGTCCCAGGGGATGGAGTGGGGTATAGGGAAAGGAGTGCCGACCGACCGGGCTATGGTGTTGGTCGAGCGCAAGTAGGATCGTGTCGCCGGGCGGAATGTTGAGGCGAAGAGTCCTGAGATAGAGCAGGACGTCCTGGGGTCTTCTGATACGCGATTGGTGCGGCTACGATGTCAGGGCGACTGGGTGCATCATGGTCGGGGATCGTGGGGTTGTTGTCACGATCCCCTCTTCTTGTTTATTACGCTCCTCGGGTTAGAGATCGTCTTGGCTGGTGAGAATGCGCCTGGTGGCTTGTGGCACAACCAGGCTGGTGAGTTGAGCGCGAACGGACTGGAGGCTGGTTCGAATGATCTCTTGGTATTGAAGATCTTTTTTCAACCCTTTCGGGGTAATCCCGGCCAGGGTGTTCCTGAGTTGTGTGACGACCTTATCGAGTTCGCTGTCGTCGGTGACGTTCCGGCGGTCGAATGTCGTCAGGAACTCGGTCAGGTTGGTGAGGGCGGCGGCGCGCAGGGTCTTGGGGTGGCCATCGCTCTCGGAGGAGAGTGCGCCAAGAAGATGATCGACCAGCCCTTGCAGCATGTCGCGTAATCCTCCTCGGATTTCTTCGCCGTATCCTTTGAAGAGTTCGGCCATCTTTTCTCGTTCCCGCTGGGCGAGGGTGCGATCAACGTTCTGCAGGAATCCGGGTAGATCGAACGTTAGAAATTGGATATCGACGCGGAATTTGTCGCGGACTTCAGCCAATGTGGGATATTCCGTTTCGACGTACAAATCTTTCAGCCTGTCTTTGGCTTCCACCTTGCGTTCCAGGTAGACGCTGCAGAACGTGTCGATGAGCGTATGACGCTGCATTTGGTACTCGTCCAGGATGCGGTAGACCTCCATGAGATCCTTCGCGGCGATCAGCATCATGCCACGGCCGATCGTGGCTGGGAGCTTGAATTTTTCACAGTCACGCTTGACCCTGTCATCCAGGCGCGTGATGGCGCGATATTCTGGACAATCGATGATCCATTTGGTGCGTTTGACGAGGGTCTGGTCGGCTTTGGATTTGATGGCGACTTTGGTTTTGCGAGAGAAGCCGACTTTATGGATGGAGAGGGTCATGCACGCGGCTTTGGAGAACAATTGTTCACGCGTGAGGTCTTGAGTGGGGGGCATGGCCGTCGTGGTGGTCATAAAAATCTCCTCTCTGGGTATTACGAATTGTCGAGTGGGGGGGGGTTACGCTTGGCCTTCTTTGGCGGGTGCGATCGTCCGCATCCGTCGGCCAGTGGGGACGGGTTTGGTATCAATGGTGCGATCTTTGTTGAAGGGACCTGGATAGCTGGCACAGAGAAAGGCGTGGTGAGCCTGGTCGTAAAGGGACGCAATGCCCTCTTTGGCGCTGATCGCCACGGGAACAATGTAGTGTGCAGCCTCGGCGAGCGAGATATTGAGTCGCCAGGCGATATCGGCGCATTGGCGTATTTCGGCGCCGGTCCATTGCTCGTTGAGAAGCTTGCCCGGGTCTTCGGTGAGCTCGTATTTCCGTTGGTAGATCGTCCAAATGGCCTCCCGTTCCTCGCGCGATGGCAAGGGGAAGAGAAACGTGCCGAGGCGGAATCGGCGCCGGAGTTCCGGCGAAATCGCCTGCAGACTATTACAGGTGGCGAGAAATAAGGGGGCGTGGTTCGTGATCGTGCCGATGACTTTGAGTGCTTGACGCATATTGTGCTCGGAGGCCCCGACATTGGCGCTTTTGACGCCGCCCAGATCGAATTCGATCGTGGGGATGTCGGCTTCCTTGCCGGCGGCTTTGGACACCATGCTCTTACTGGTCCCCGGTAAGCCGACCATGATGATGCCAGTGGCATCTTCGTTCTGCATGAATTCCAAGAGCTGCTTGTGAATGTCTTGCGAGACGCCGGTGTTATCGCCGTGGGTGCTGTTTGCACCGGCGATCCCCTTTTCGAGCTCATCGAGGAACACGACGCCGCCGGGCTTAGCGCGGCCAGTGAGGATCTGCCGGAGAAATTGTTTGATGTGGGTCACCCCGCCAATATCGTCGAAGCGTTCGGCGCCTCGGTAGATTTTCAGCCCCGGCGTGTGTTCGATCGCTTGATACTTGTGCTCCCAGAGCTTGGGGAGGCAGATCCCTTTTGCCGTAAAAGACATGGCGATCGCTTGTTCGGCTGCGAAGGCGGACAGTCCATGGACCGCATCGACGGCGTGATCGAGTTGGTCGGGAGCGGGGTCGGGGATGGCGGCGTTGGTCTGTTTGGCGTTGTCGCACTGGAGCAAGATGATGTCGCGGAGCTGCTCGCGATCCGGCAGGGGATCGTCGAGAACGACGACGTCGTGCAGGAGTTCGACCGGGACTTTGAGATGAGGGGCGAGAAGGATTAGGGTGTTGCCGGTATTCTTGAAGTGGTCCCGGAGATGCCAGACGGCTTGCATGACAGCCGTGTCATGCAGAAAGCGATGGGCGTTATGGACGAAGAGCATGGTGTTCGAGGGCAGCTTCCTCGCGTGGGTCAGGGCGAAGGCGAGGTTTTTGATGCCTGCGGCGATCGATTGATCTTTGATCAAGGCGGTCTTCACTTGGTCGCTGACGAGGTGCGGCGGATGTGGAGAAAGTTGGTCTTCGGCAGCGGTTACGGTGAGGCCGTCGACGGTATCCCACTGCAGCACGGCGTAGTCCTCATCGACCAGTTCGGCGGGGCGGACGGGGAGCAGACTCGCAATGGTCATTGCCGGATCGGGCGTAGTGATGGTGATCAGTGGCACGCTGGACTTGAGCGCTTTTCGGAAGCGATCGATGAGCGTGGAAGACATCAGAGGCTCCTTAGGTAAGAGTGGAATTATCAAGTACGAACGTTATGGGCGGTGCGGCGGCGTGGGAGGTGGACAGGCCCATAGGGGGATATGTCTTCAACAGGATGGTATTCCAATCAAACTTGGTTAAGAGGTTCGGTGTCGTGAGGGAGGTTTAGGCGGCCTCGGGTTGGACGCATTGATGAGATTGCGCAGCTGCTTTTTCAACCGAACGAATCCCACTTCGTCCTTCTTCTGATAAGCCATGTCGCAGCGATCGAGCATGGTGGCGATCATTTTGACGCGGGGCTCATGAGGGAGGATGTTCATTTTGATAGCCTCCCCGGCCTGAAGGCCGGAGATTCCTACTGCGCTACGCATGAGTAAGCTCCTGTGCAGTCGCTTCGACGGGTTCCTGCTTCCGACCGCCATTGCGGTTCGATCCACAGGCCATCCGGGCTGTTGCGCATCAAGCGCAACCCAGGCGAAGCGTCGCCCGTGTCCCGCCCTTCGTTTCGCAATAGTCGCATCCGGCGAGAGAGGATGTTGAGCGCGCCGACCACATCGACGTGTTCCTCGAAACCGAAGTTGGCACAAGCGAACTTCGCTTGCGTGGGCCGGTTCTCTGCCGACACGCATCCACAAACCGGACATGTCCGGCTTGTGTTCTAAGGACGCCTCTGGCGTCCGCGCTATCCTTCCCCGTCCTGAACGGCGGGGATTCCGTGCCGGGGAAAGATGGTGATCTCCTTATTTGATGTAGTAGGCGATCGCGCGCCACTTCTGATCCGATTCACGGGTCATAATGACGGTCTCGTTCATTTCTCCCTTTAGAGCAAAGGTTGTCCGATAGACCTTGAGTTCATAGGTGCCGGTGGGAATCCCTGGAATCTGATATTGGAATTCCTTCTTCACGATCGTCCGGGACGTCGGGTTTCCGAGCGGCAGCCGCTGGTCGGTCAGCGTCTTGGCCCATTGGGCTTGGGTGATATGTTCCTTGAGAAAGGTCGAGGATTCGGTCCAGCTTTGATCAAAGCGCTGCGTGTCGATGAGTGTAAGCCAATCGACGGCGGTATCGCGTTCAGGTTGTGGAGCGGCAAAGACGGGGATAACGAGTGCAAGGATCACAAGTCCAATGAGTAGGATGCGAGACGTCGTCAGATACATGGGGCCTCCTTTGACGCGCAGTCTTCTATTACGGGAGAGGCAGAAAGCCTTATCCCGTTCGAGAAGGTCAGAGCCGTAGACTTTAGAACAGGCCTGCGATGGTTTGAGCCAGTTGCGCAGACAATTCCGCAATCGATTTATCCGTATCGAGCCACATCTGCTGATGAAGCGCCGCAACCCGCGCACGATGAATCCGCTCATTGCCGCGATGCGTCTCCTGGATCGTTTCATTGGATTGCCCGGAATGCGCGGGGCTGAGGGATTGGCCTCCACCAAAGAGACTCGTTAAGGGCTGCCGAGTGTCTGGTAGACCGGAGGCTGGAGCAGCCTGCTTCGTGACGACTTGTTCAACCACTTCCTTAGTGCGTTCGATGATCTGAGCATCAGCGATGAGCCCAAATTGGGTATCTTCGGTGGCTTTACTGGCAAGAAAGCCGAGTCCTGCTCCGACCGCGGCGCCACTAGGAATAAAGCCGACTCCATGGCCGGACAGTGCTGTGGCGGCGCCGACGCTGCCACCGATCATGCCGCCGAATCCGCCGGCGACCAACGCATCGAGCGTGGTGCCTGGTTTGGCCTTGACGGCCGAGACGGTGGTGACTTGCAGGATGAAATGCGCCTTCTCCGGATCTTGAGTGAGCGTGTACCCCCTGGCGGTAAGCAGCTGCGGGAGTGATGTGAGTGTGGCGTTTGGGCGATCGGATGTGTTGCGGGTTTCCACATAGATGGTCTTGTCCATCGTCGGTCGGAGGAAAATGGGGTTGCTCACGGAGGTGGTTTGCTGTTTGGTGAGTGTCATATGGTTCGCACATGCAGCGCTCAAGAGCGTGAGCGCGAGTACGGGGATGAGTAGGACACGAGTCATGAGTTTCCTCCTTGTTGATGAATGCATGATGAACAAAGCTCTTGAATGGAGAGGCGAGTCATTCATGGCGATCCCAGCTCCTAACTACAGCCTCCGCTATTGGCGCCGCAGGTGACGCAGGTTTTACAGGTGCCTCGTTGGACCAACGTGAACCGCAGACATTCCGGGCAGGGGTCGCCCGTATAGCCTTTGGCGCGGGCCTGCTCGGCGAGCTCCCGATCGAGCATCGATGAAGGCGCTGTCTCACGGAGAGGAGTCGTCTTGATATATGGTTTGACCGAGTCGCCGCGCATGTCTTCGCCGGTCATCTTGATGTTCGCAAGATCCTGCCGGTTCAGATAGTTGATGGCGAGATCACGCATGACGTAATCCATGATCGACGTCGCCATCTTAATTTGGTCGTGGCCAGAGACCGGGCCATTGGGTTCGAAGCGCATGATGGTGAATGCTTCGACGAATTCTTCCAGCGGCACGCCGTACTGCAGTCCCATGGAAATGGCGATCGCAAAGCAGTTCATCAAGCTGCGAAACGCGGCCCCTTCTTTGTGCATGTCGAGAAAAATCTCGCCGAGCGTCCCATCCGCATATTCGCCGGTGCGGATATAAAGTTTGTGTCCGCCAATGATCGCTTTTTGTGTGTAGCCCTGGCGTTTGTTCGGTAATGGGCGGTGCTTTCCCCGCTCGACGCTGAGTGAGGCCAGGTGCTGTGCGACTTTGGGAATATTGTGTTGTTCCACGGCTTGGGCGAGCTCGCCGGCACCGATCGCATTCAGCGGTTGGCTGAGTTTCGAGCCGTCGCGGTACACCGCGATACATTTCACGCCGAGGTCATGAGCCAGCTGGTAGACATGGGCGACGTCTTCGACCTCGGCGCCGGCCGGCATGTTGATGGTTTTGCTCACGCCGCCGCTCAGGAACGCTTGGACGGCGCCGAGCATTTTGACGTGCCCTTCGGGTGCGATGGAGCGGGTCCCGAGCGCACCTCCGGGGACCGCACAGTCGAAGACAGCAAGGTGTTCGGCCTTGAGATGTGGCGCGCCTTCGATCGTCAAGGTTCCACAGGCATGGCGACTGGTGGTCGCGATGTCCTCTGGGCTGAATCCAAGCCGTTGGAGCAAACTGAAGTGTGGCGATTGCACCTCTTCGGAGGAGACGCCGAGCTGTTGGTGGCACCATTCGAGTCCGACGATCTCGGGCGTGATCGCCATCGTGACATCGAGAACGGATGGCAGTGCCGCTTCAATCCGGTCGAGTGCGGCGTCTGAGAGTCCGCACTGTTGCAGGCGGTTGACGGAGATGGTGGGACAGTCCTGGAGTGTGCTGGTCCCGACGATATAGCGTGTCATGCTGTCTGCCGCTGTAGCGGGATAGCCGAGGGTGCGTAGCGCAAGGGGGACCGACTCATTGATCAGCTTCATCGTGCCCCCGCCGGCCAAGGTTTTGTACTTCACCAGGGAGAAATCAGGTTCGATGCCCGTGGTATCGCAATCCATTACGAGTCCGATCGTTCCGGTCGGGGCGAGGACGGTCACTTGTGCGTTACGGAATCCAGAGACGGAGCCTTTTCTGAGAGCGGTCTCCCAGCTGTTCCGGGCGGCTTCCGCGAGGACGGCCGGGCAGAGGGCGGTATTGAGCGGACGGGGGAGGACCGAAAGTCCTTCGTAGCCGTCGCTCTGGCCATGGGCGGCGCGATGATGGTTCCGGATGACCCGGAGCATCGCATCCAGGTTCTCCACATAATATTCGAATGGGCCCAGTTCGAGGGCGAGATCGGCGCTGGTCGCATAGGCTTCGCCGGTGAGGATGGCGGTGAGACCTTGGGCGACCGCCCGGGCTTGGTCGGAATCATAGGGCAGCCCCATCCGCATGAGCACAGCGCCGAGGTTGGCGTAGCCCAGTCCGAGTTGACGGAGTTTCGCGGTCCGTTCCGCGATCGCGCGGCTGGGATACGAGGCCATGAAGACTGTGATGTCTAACACGATGGTCCAGAGCCGAATGGCGTGTCGATAGGCTTCAAGATCGAAGGTGCCGTCGGGTTTCAAGAATTTGACGAGATTGAGCGACGCCAGGTTACATGAGGTATCGTCATTTGAAAGAAATTCTGAGCAGTTGTGCACGACGAAGCCGTTCGCGACGAAGTGCTGCGTGGCGGGTTCCGTGAGGTCATAGACGATCGTTTGCGCCGCCCATTCCAAGCGCTCGAACTTCGTGGTCAGCGTGTCTTGGTAACACTCCACCTCCTCATTCAACTGGCGCAGCCTCGCGGCCTTCGGGCTGTCCGGGTGGAAGCCGATCTCTCGCTCAAACAGCAGGCGAGAGGAGCGTGAGATGCGCAAGGAATACATCTCTTTGACGACGTAAGGGCGGTACGAGCCCTTGCCGCTCGGCAATTCGGCGATGGTGCTGCCTCCACGTCGATCGCGGTACAGCTTGGATTTAATTCCAAAGGAGAGCAGTAGCACCTGCACTTGCTGCAAGAGCGTGAGCGAACAAGAATCGAGGGCGATGTACTGCGATTTGTCTCTATAGTTGGCCACCGTGCCGTCCGCGGT
This sequence comes from Nitrospira sp., assembly GCA_024760525.1. Lineage (NCBI taxonomy): Bacteria > Pseudomonadati > Nitrospirota > Nitrospiria > Nitrospirales > Nitrospiraceae > Nitrospira > Nitrospira sp. The sequence continues at coordinate 5,385 of CP060500.1, read as the reverse complement.
GTAGAGCCCTCTCAGCACCTGGGCAAGCGATGGCTTGTCTAATTGGAACGCCGCCGGCGTAAAACGTTTATTGCTCGATCCTTCGTCCAGAATGGCATATGTAGAAAAATCTTTAATTACGGACGGAGCGCCACATGTCACGCGTGACGTCGTTGGGACGTGGAACACTGAGGTGGGTCGAGGAACATAGCGGCCTTCACAACGAGCCAGGGCATAGTGCAAATCCTTCTGACGTTGGATGCCCGCGGCCGCCGTCGCGAGAACCGGTGCTTCGTCATGATGCATGGTCAAATTGATGCTCGAGCGGCGTCCATACTTGGTATCGAAATGCGATACACACCCATCCCCCACGGCGAGCCCGATGGCAAAGGCCAGGTTGGGTTCGACTGATCGTGCCCCGAATTGACCAGCGGAGAGGACGAGAATATCGCCATGCTCAAGCTCGCCCACGGGAACATCGCCACGATTCTTGGTCGTGACCAGGTGATTGATCGTGGCTTTGAGTTCATATCCGTCGGACGTGCAAACCCTCCACACGTGCTCGAAGCCGGTGATGAAGCTCCGATTGATGGGATGCAGGTGTCCATCGCTCCCAATGATCTCCGTGTCACTGGCGATGTCCTCGATTCGACGCCAGCCTTTGACGGTCGCGACAAGCGTATCGCCCGTGACACAGGGGTTACTGGCTGTGATTTTCCCTTGTGCCGGCGTCGTGTGCCATTCGTTGATGATGTCATCGTATTGAATGCCGGGGTCGGCGCACTGCCAGGCGGCCGCGCAGATTTGATCCCACAAGTCCCGCGCGCGCACGGTCTTGGCGATCCTGTCATCAGTTCGATGGGTGAGATTCCAGGTCGCATCGGTTTTGACGGCATCGAGAAAGGCCTTGGTCAGGCGGATACTGTTGTTGGCGTTCTGGCCCGTGACGGTCTGGTAGGCCTCTCCTTCCCATCTAAGGTCATAGACAGAGAAGGCAAAATTCCGCTGGCCTTTCTTGGCAAAGCTGAGGGCTCGTTGGATGTACGTTTCCGGGATCCGGGCAACTCGTGCAGCGCGGATGGCTTCATTGAGACCCGTGTTGAATTTCGGGTTGGGTTGGACGAACTCGCGGCCTTCTTCCGTGATCCAGGCCGCCTGCATGATTTTATTGAGATGCGTGGCACACAGATGGGACCCGACAACCAGGGCGGCGACCTTCTGCTCTTCTTGGACTTTGAGATTGATGAAGGCTTCGATGTCGGGATGATCGATGTTGAGGATGACCATCTTGGCCGCGCGGCGGGTGGTGCCCCCGGATTTGATCGCGCCGGCGGCGGTATCCCCAACTTTGAGCCAGGACATCAGGCCGGAGCTCTCGCCGCCCCCGGAGAGGCGTTCGCCTTTACCGCGGAGGGCCGAGAAATTGGTCCCGCTGCCCGATCCGAACTTGAACAGTCGCGCCTCGCGAGTCCAGAGGTTCATGATCCCGTTCTCATTGACGAGATTGTCTGCAATGGACTGGATGTAACAGGCACTGGCCTGCGGACATTCGTAGGAATCGCGGACTTCCACGGTGTCCTGTTGCTGTGGATCCCAGCGCCATAACCCCTGCGCTGGGCCTTTGATGCTGTAGGCGAGTGAGAGCCCGGTGTTGAACCATTGAGGCGAATTGGGCGCCCCAATCTGATGGGCCAGCATGTACTGCATTTCATCGTTGAAGGCTTGCGCATCCTCCTCTGTCAGGAAGTAGTTCCCCGCTCGGCGTCCCCACATCGTCCAACAGTCGGCCAACCTCCGGAAGACTTGCCGGGCATCGGTCTCTCGGCCTACCCGGTCAGAGCCGGGTTGAGGGACGCCGGTTTTGCGCATGTACTTTTGCACCAGAATATCGACGGCCGTTTGAGACCAGCTGCGCGGGGCCAGCACACTGATTGGGGTGGTTTTGCCGGGAGGTTGTGAGGTCCGTTCGACGTACGTTTGGTCGGCGTAGGGATCCGATTGACGTTTGGTATAGAAGCGGGCGATTTCCATCACAATCTCCTTATAGGGGTATTACGACTGGGCAGATATTTGGCGTCTGTGTTTGTGGAGCGGCTGGGGTCTTCGGCAGACCCGTAATAGATGGGTACAACTCGTCGATGGGAGTACCTGATGTTTCCATTTATGTCGTTGACTGGGGGCGGTGAAGCTGGGGCGCCACGGCCGCCGCATCCGGCGTTGGATCGGTTGCAAGCCATCAATCGAGCCGGTCGCCTGGCTCCCTTGTGGCCGGAGCGGACCGTGTTCGGCCGTGGGGCGATTTTGGGGGTGGAGCCGATAGAAGAGGGCTTGATCTGGATGCCGGACGAGGATCGACGGGGTCACGTGGGGTGCTTTGGCACCACGCAGAGCGGAAAGAGCCGTCTGATCGAAGCGGTGATGGAACAGGATATTCGTAAGGGCTATTCGACGGTCGTGTTTGATCCAAAGGGGGATCAGCGGCTGTTCTCGAAGTTCGTGCAAGTCGCGGCCGAGTCGGGTCGGTTGGACGAAGTGATGTTGCTCACGCCGATTTTTCCGGATTGTTCGATCTATCTTGATCCGCTGTCGACGTATTACATGGAAGAAGAGTTGGTCAATCACATCTACAGCATTCTGCCGGGCAAGGATGAACGGGGGACGGAATTCTTCACGGGGACGGCGGAGTCGGTCTCGCATGCCATCATTAGCGGATTGATCAAATTGGGTCGGGCGAAGGGCGAGCAAGTGCCCTTGACGTTCGATGACATCAAGAAGCGCATCGGCCATGAAGATCTGCGGCGGTTGCGGGAAAGTTTGTCGATGCTGCCGGGGACCGAGGATTTGTGTCATACGATCGACAGCATCACGCAGTCGGAGGCGCTCAAAGATTTTTACGTGAAGATTTCGGCGTCGTTGCGTGATGCGATGATTAAGCTGACCATGGGCAACACGGGACGGATCATTGGCAAAGCGCGCACGAATCCCTTCATTGACCGGTTGGAGGAGGGGCGGCCGGTGTTGCTGTTCTGTACCTTGGGGAGTTTGTTGACGGCTCGGGTGTCGTACCTGGTGGCGAAGGTGTTTGTCTCGATGATCCAGTCGTTGACCGGACGGATATTCGCGCGCGGGTCCCGGCTGGAGATCCCGCTGTGTCTCCATCTCGATGAGGGGCATAACGTGCTGTATCCGGGGATTCATGAGCTGTTCAATAAGGCGGGCGGTGCGCGGATCTGGGTGCATCTGTACACGCAATCGAAGGCTCAGCCGGAGAAAGAGGCGGGGGTCTTGTCGGCCACGTCGATTATTGACAGTGTCAACACCTGGCTCTATTTCCGGGTGAATCATCCGGGGACGGCGGAACACATCATGGAGACGAGTCCATTGGTCGACCGACAGGAAGCAGTCATCGGCTTGGGCTCTGGCGTGACCATGCGCGGGGTGAAGATGCGTCAGGTGCAGCAAGACAAAGTCATTCATCTGCCCGATCGTTGGTTTTATTTCCGCAGCCGCTCGATGCGGGCCAAAGGGCACACGCTGGATGTTTATCCGCCCTATGTGCAGGTGCAGTTTCCGCATATCACGAATGACGGGCAGCCGCCGGAGTCGCCCCCGTCAACCCTACCCAACTCGACTCTTTCTGATGGAGCTCCCGTAGGCGCGTAACCGACGCCCGGGTCAACATTCCAACAAACACCCGCCCATCGTAGACCAGCAATCGCGGCGAGGCGGTCAGGAGCATTTGGTCGAACGCCTGTTGGATGGGTGTGGACGGATCGACGATGATGTCGTCGGTCAGCGGCCGGATCAGGTCTCTGATCGGCGACTTGCCTCCGTCTTGCCAATCAGGATGTTTGCGGAGGTCCTCATGGTGGATGAGGCCCAGCACGGTCTCGAAATCGCGCACGGGGAAGTGGTGATAGCCGTAGCGGAGAAAGAGGTCTTTCACCTCCCCGACCGTATGGTTCGCTCCAAGGCTGATGATGCGATCGTGTGGAATCATGACGTCGCGGACCTGGCCTTTGAGGAGGTGGCTGTATTCAACGGTATGATGGGTGCCGTCTGAGACCATCCGGAGGATGATGCCGCCGACCATAAGCCAGAAGGTGCTCCAGCCCAGGAAGAGGCCACCAATGCCGACCAGAATCATCGTGATGGCGATTTGTTTTCCGAGTCGGGAGGCCCGTTCTGTTGCTTGGGAAAAGGAGCCGTATGCGTTCCAGAACCACGCTCGGAGCACGCGCCCTCCATCCATCGGGAATGCCGGCAGGAGGTTATAGCCAGCCAGGATGAAGTTGAACTTCATCAGGTAGTGGGCGATGGGAAAATCCGACCAGGGCCAGAGGAGCACGCCGATGAAGGCGGAGCAGAGAGGCCCGGCGATGGCCACTTTGGCTTCAAGCGTAGGGGTGGAAATTTCACGGGGAAGCAAGGTCCAGCCGCCCACGATGTGAAGCATGATGTCATGGATTTGGACCTTGTGGGCAGTAGCAACACCGGCATGGGCACATTCGTGGAGTAAGACGGAGAGAAAGAGGAGTCCGGTGGTCATAAACCCTGAGAGCCAATAAATCGTGCGAGGGTAGTCGGGCCAAATGTTGGGGTAGTACCCGGTGGCGAGGCTCCAGGTGAGCACACTGACGGCAATCAGCCATGACCAGTGAATGATGACGTTGTATCCCAAGAACGGAAAGCGTAAGCGATTCATCGTGATGGTCTCCTGCCAGTGTAAGGTGTGCACTGTGCCGTGTGTGCCATAGATGGGTATTACGTGTGGGAATGGGACCCTTTCAGTTGGCTGAGTTCACTTTCGATTTCGCGGAGTTCTCTCAAGAGCATCTTTCGACGATCTTCAAGAAATCCGACCCGTGGTTGTGGTGATTCTGTGAGGGGACGGGATGGGATCGCGGTCCAGTCGGATACGGCTGTGTTGAAGTCCCATCGCTGATGCCCGAGTTGATTCACCGATAGGGTCCCGCTGAGAAACTTCCGGATTCGCTCTGCGGCCGTGGTGTCATGGCCTTCCCCGATCAGCACCAAACAGCCGTGCGGGACGACTAGGAACCACGAGATCAGATCGAGGCGTTTCCGTTTGCGGGTGATGGCGCCTCGGCGTGTTTCGATAATGTCCATGGGAGAGGCACGGAAGTGGCCGAAGACGCGGGTGTGGGTTGCGCTTAAGGGTTCCTGTTGGAGGGGAAACAATTGGTGTTCGATACGATTGAGCGTGGCATTCCATTGGAGGCGTGCCACGTAGGGTAAGGCGTCTGGCATGGTGCTGGTGGCATCGAAGGCGAATTGAAAGGGTGGGGGTGTGGACATGGCGTCCCTCATTTGACATCCTCCCCGGCCTGAAAGCCGAGGATTCCTGCTCAGACGGGTGATCTGTCAGGGTGGTTCGCACTTCGA